>JBLMZU010000316.1:0-7055 GCA_050258995.1 Bacteroidota bacterium | reverse complement strand
CCCTAATCTCGCTTTTCCACGAGGCCGGACAGGTGGAACGGATCGAGCACGAGCGCGGCGGCGTCCTCATGCAGGGACGCATCCCTGGCCGCCTGGTCGCCCAATTCAGTGACTGGAAGGTCTCCCCCGATCATCACGAACCCGAAGAGGCAGACATGGATGAGGATGAGGAGGAGCTATGAGATGGTTGTCGAAGCTCATCGACGATGCCTCGGAGTACTTCTCACGCCGCAAGGGACTGCTGCCCCTGCTTGGCATGCTGTTGATCGTGATCAATTACTTCCTGCCTTTTATCTTCGGCCTGAATTGGGTGACCGGAAGCAATCTGTTCCTGCACCTGGGAGTCCTGATCGCCATCTTCGGACTGATGCTGGCCTGGGCGTTATAACTTTTTCATTCTCCCGTAGAAAACAAACGGTGAAGCCATCATCTGGAAATGGCTTCACCGTTTGTTTTCTTTATAACGGTCCGATCATCGATCCATTCCACTTCCTGCACATTTCCCGTCTCCCCCAAAAGCGCCGGCAGCAGTGATCTCAATTCTTCAGCATCGCCTGAAGTATGGAAGCTTATAGCGCCACGCACGCCCTGCTCATTCTTGAGTCTCTTCGCTTCCAGCAACCGCCGCACCTGTCGCGCCACTGCCGGGGCGGGGTCGATCACCCGAACCTCATCTCCTACGATCTGCTGGATCAGCGGAATCACAAATGGATAATGGGTACAGCCCAGTACGACGGTATCGATCCTTTTCTTGACCATCGGTCCGAGCGCATCCTCCAGGATTCTGCGCGTTTCACTACCTTCAAGATTTCCCCTCTCGATCTCCTGCACCAATCCGGGACACGTATTTTGGAACAGCTCCACACCGTTTGCGAACCGCTCCACAACAGACGCATACAGCGCACCCTGAAATGTCGCGGGTGTGGCCAGCACGCCGACCTTTCCTGTTTGGGTATGCTCCGCAGCCGGCTTGACCGCTGGCTCCATCCCCACGAACGGAACCCCCGGGAACTTGTCTCGCAAATACTTCAACGCTGCAGCCGAGGCTGTGTTGCAGGCGACCACAACGATCTTCGCGCCTTGATCCAGGAGAAACCTTGTGATCGTCTCTGAAAAGTCCCGGATCTGCTGCATCGGACGCGGACCATAGGGGATATGCCCCTGATCGCCAAAATAGATGACCGGTTCTTCGGCCATTTGTGTGCGGATCTGACGAAGTACCGACAGCCCGCCCACGCCCGAGTCAAAGATGCCGATGGAAGAGGTGGATGTACCTGACATAACTGAAAGTATAACCCACCCGGTTCCTGCTTTGAAACCGTATAAAATTCGTGGGAACGGATTTTATGTATGTTGAAGAACAGCGGCACGCGGCTTTTTACAGCCTTTTTGGGCTATGCAATCCTGATCATCCTCCTGCTCACACTGAATCCATTTTATTTCAGCCTGCCGGGCAAGATCTTTATAAAGATGAGGAGCAGTCGGCTCGATCTGATCCAGAATCTTCTCTTATTTCTTCCTGTGGGATTCTTTTATCGAATGACCACCGGGCGGCGGGATGCGTTTCTGCTCGGCGCGACGCTGAGCTTTGGCATTGAGACCCTGCAGCTGTTCATCCCTGCCCGAACGACCAACTTCATCGACTTTCTGGCCAATACGCTGAGCGCCGGCCTGGGAGCCGGGATGTATGACCTGTTCTCACGACAGATCACCCTGACATCCGGCACGGTCAGTCGTTTCCGGCTCGAGACTCCTTTGATGGGCCTGACGTATATGCTTTTACCGCTGCTCTGGAGTAACACACTTGCCCTGGATGAGTCACCGTACCACTGGCTGCTCAGCCTCCTGATCGGCATTTGCGGCGCCATTATTTTGAGCGAACTGTTCCGCCATTGGTGGGAGCGGGTCAATTCGAAGATCATGGTATATGCCTCGCTGGCTGCCGGCGTGTGGTTCCTCCTGGGTGCCGGCCTGGGGATGCTGCGTTTCCATTCCCTGTGGCTGGTTGGGCTCAGTGTGATGGTCCTCACGGCGATCCTGACGACCCTCCCGCGCCGGCTGCAGGAACGCCGCTTCGAGCAGAACACCCTGCGCCGCCTGCTGCCCGTCTTTGTGATTTATCTGCTGGCGCTGGCGCTTGGCGCCCAGTCTCGCCCCTTCGGTCCCTGGCATGCTTATTTTGGATTGACCGACCGTGTCACAGATGAAAGCCTGTACCTGCTGAACTCGAGGATCGAATACCTGGCTGCATTCACCGTCCTGGGATACCTGATCGCCGAATGGCGTGGGCGCTTGGAGCTCTCCCTCAGCCGGGATCTGCCGCGCCTGCTTCTCATGGCATCCGCCGCGGCCCTTCTCTTCGAAATCCTAAGCGGTTTCCAACGCGGACAGGGCGCCAGCCTGGTGCGTTTTATCCTGGCCGTTTTAGGGGCGGGCTTTGGCGGTTTGATCTATCACCTTTCGCGCGATCAAATACGGCATCTGCTGGACAGAACGTCCCGGATCCCACCTGCAGCCTGAGTTATAAAATTATGCTGGTTGGTTGCCTGAAGCTTCCACGAATTTCCTGAAGAGGTTCCTGGTGGTCTCCTGGTCTGTCAGCCATTCGGGATGCCACTGGACGGCAAGCCCAAAGGGATGGTCGGGGAGCTCCACGGCTTCAACCAGGCCATCCGGCGCAAGACCGGTGACACGCAGGGAGGGAGCGATCTCTTTGAGTCCCTGGTGATGCAGGCTGTTGACCTGAATGATCGGTTCTTTATAGGTCTCCGCGAGGCGCGTCCCCTCTTCGATCTTCACTTCATGGACGAGAATCGTCCGCTTGTTGCCAGGGTAATCATGATCCAGCGCGTTCGGGAGCTGGTCATGAATGTGAGTGTAGAGGTTTCCACCCAGGGCCACATTCAGCGTCTGGCAGCCGCGGCAGATGCCCAGGAAAGGCTTGCCGTCCGAAACGGCTGCCTGGACCATTTTGAATTCAACCAGGTCCCGGGCCGGGTCCTCGTCGTCAATACGGGGATGGGGATCCCCCGGAGAAAACTCGAGCGAGATATCGCCGCCACCCGAGAAGAGAATGCCATCCAGACGGTCATACACCGCCTCCCATCCATCCTCTGCGATCAGGGAAGGGATGAGAACCGGCACACCGCCCGCCTGCATGACCGCATTGACGTAGGACTGCATCAGCATGATGGTCGGCTGTCCGTAGCCGTTGGTGGATTGGTTGGTGGTGATTCCGATGATTGGTTTCATGGGATGAATTGTAAAACAAAAAAAGACCCTAAGGGTTTAAAAAATCCTTAGGGTCCGGGACATGCCTAATTAGTCAAATTTTTGCTTGAGACGTGCGGACTTGCCCGTGCGGCCGCGCATAAAATAAAGCTGCGCCCGCTTGACCTGGCTGTGGCGTTCCACGACGACCTTGTCGATGCGCGGGGAGCGGAGCAGGAAGGTGCGTTCCACGCCGATGCCGTTCGCAGCCATGCGGCGGACGGTGATATTCGAGTCGTTGCCGCCCTTGCGCAGGCGGATGATCATACCTTTGAACTCCTGGATACGCTCACGATCGCCTTCCTTGATCTTGACGTGCACGCTGACGGTATCGCCGGGAGCAAGCTGGGGAATTTTTTCATTCTTTTTGGCTTCTAAAGCCTTGATTACGTCTGCCATTGTCTTTCATCCTTACGTGGGTGTATTTGTTATTTACGCGACGGCGGATTATAGCACGCCTTTTCTAGTTAGACAAGCGGAATATCGGCGAAAATTACCCCGGAACTCACAGCGGCATTCTTCTCTCTGTGAGGCCCGGGGACAACTTCGGGGTCTGCAGTTGCAGGGGCGCTAGTTATACTTCCTGATCGCCAGCACGGCGTTGTGGCCGCCGAAGCCAAAGGCGTTGCTGAGCACCAGGTCCACTTTTTTCTCGCGGGCCTGGTTGGGGATGTAATCCAGGTCACACTCCGGGTCGGGCGTCTCATAATGGATGGTGGGCGGAAGGATGCCCTCGTTCACCACCTTTACGCACAGAACGGCTTCCACGGCGCCCGTGGCACCCATCAGGTGGCCGGTCATGGATTTGGTGGAGGAAACAGGGATCTGGTAGGCCTTCTCTCCAAAGGCGACCTTAATGGCGAGCGTTTCGGATTTATCGTTCAGCGGCGTTCCCGTGCCATGGGCGTTGATATAGCCGATGTCATCCACATTGCCGCAGGCGGAGTCGAGAGCCATGCGCATGGCGGCTGCCCCCCCTTCCCCTTCGGCATGCGGAGCCGTCACATGGAAGGCATCCGCAGTGGAACCATACCCGGCCAGCTCGGCCACAATATTGGCGCCGCGCTTCTTTGCGTGGGATTCCGTCTCGAGGATCAGTACGGCTGCGCCCTCTCCCATCACCAAGCCATCCCGGTTTTTATCGAAGGGCTGGGGGGTCATCGAAAAATCATGGTCGCGCCGGGCCATCGCACCCACCCGGTCGAAGGCCGTGATCGCGGTGTGACAGACGGTCATTTCGGAGGCGCCGGCGATCGCGGCATCGATCATCCCGGCTCGTAACATCAGCCAGGCGGTGCCGATCCCGTCCGCGCCCGATGCGCAGGCGGAGGCGACCGAAAAACACGGGCCCTTGGCGCCGAAATCGATCGCGATCATGCCTGCTGCGCCGTTCGGCATCAGCATGGGGATCAAAAATGGACTGATCTTGCGAGCGCCCTCCTCATGATTCATGATCACCGCGTCCTGAAGTGACTTCAAGCCGCCGATCGCGGAAGACACCAGCACGCCGACCCTGCCTGCCTCAGACTCTTTGATCTGCAGTCCTGAATCGGCCAGGGCCTGCTTGGCAGCGGCCACGGCCAACTGCTCGAAGCGATCCCGGCGCCGGGCTTCCCGGGCTTCCATGTAGTTTTCGGGATCGAAGTTTTTGACCTCGCCAGCGCAATGCACGTTCAATCCAGCAGAATCGAACAGTGTGATCGGCCCCACCCCGGATACGCCGTTGATCGCATTCGTCCAGCTTTCTTCCACCGTCAAACCCAGGGGGTTGACAGTACCCATTCCTGTGATTACCACTCTTTCCATGCTTTTCTTTCCTCGATATATGTTGTAATGTATTTGCGTAGTACCCTGTACAACCCCTGATTTTTCCACAGGTCACGCAACGTTTGTTGAGATTTGGCTTGCTCATTCCCCGGGTTTGGGATGGTACTCGCCCTCCACCCAGAATTGTCCATCCGGACTGACTTCCTTTTTCCAGATGGGGACGATCTCTTTCAGCCGGTCGATGCCATAGCGGGCCGCATCGAAGACGCCGGTGTCACGATGAGCGGCGGTACAGGCGATGAGGACCGTGGGCGTTTTGGGATACAGCTTCCCGATCCGCTGCACGATGGCGATCCCTTCGACGACCGGCCAGCGGACCCGGATCTCGTCCGCAACCTGCTGCATCTTGGCCTCGGCCATCGGGATATAGGCTTCGTATTCCAGGTATTCGGTCTCATGCGCCTCGCCGCGAGCGGTCTCTCCGCGAACCATGCCGGCAAAGATCGCCGCCGCGCCCGTGGAGGTCAGGGTGATCCGGGCCAGCAGGTCGTTGAGATCAATCTCGTCTTCGGTGATGGAGAAAATCGTCGGGTATTCCATAACTTTTTTACGGGGCAGCGTCCAGAGGACCTCGCATCGGCAGCTTATCCTCCTGAGACCGGAGGAAACATGGCCAGCTCGGCATTCGGGGGAATGGTGGCCTCATCGAAGGCGTATTCGCGATTGATGGTGATCAGCACACTGGACATGGACTCTTTCAGATTCGGATATTCCGTGGAGATCAGATCCTTCAGTCCCTGAATTGTCAGGTCTGTTGGGATCTCGAGCTCCATCGAGCGGGTGCCGGCCCGGTCGCGCAGCGTGGCAAAAAACAACAGTTTAACTCGGTTCATTCGCTTTAAATCCAGACATCATTGGGGGCTGTCTTTTCATCGACAACACTACCCGTGTTAATTGTACCTGCGGGCTCCACCAAAAGGATGTGACATTCTTCTTGCGCTACCGGCTTATGTTCCACACCTTTCGGGACAACAAACATCTCTCCTTCGTTCAACAGAATACTTGCCTCCCGGAGCTGCAGTTCCAACCGGCCCTTCAACACAATGAAGACCTCGTCCGTCTCGGGATGATCGTGCCAGACGAACTCTCCCTGCACTTTGGCTACTTTGAATTGATAATCGTTCATCTGGGCGACGATCCTGGGAGACCAGCGCTCGGTGAATTTTTGGAGCTTGTCCTGAAAGTTGATTGGCTGGGTATTCATATTTTTAATTCTCTCCAATGGCAGTCCATAGCGCTCCCTATGACTCGTTGACCACGTCACCGCTCTGGCCGCCGTGCTTTTCGACCAGGCGGATGTTCTGGATGCGCATCGTCTTTTCGACCGCCTTTGCCATATCGTAGACCGTCAGTGCGGCCACCGAGACGGCCGTCAGGGCCTCCATCTCGACGCCCGTCTTGCCGATCGTTTTCGCCAGGGCAGTGATGACCACGCCCGGCAGGGAGTCGTCCAGGGCCAGGTCCACATCCACCTTGGTGAGAGGCAGCGGATGACATAACGGGATCAGGTCGGAGGTCCGCTTGGAGGCGGTGATGCCTGCGATCTTGGCCACGGTCAGGACATCCCCTTTTTTGACCTGTCCCGCCCGGATTAATTCCAGGGTCTCGCGCTTCATATGGACCTCGCCGCGGGCCACAGCGGTGCGCTCGGTATCGGGCTTATGGCCTACATCCACCATGCTGGCGCGGCCCTGTTCGTCTATATGGGTCAGCTTTTTCGACATGCGTGATGCCTCAAAATAAAAGGTTACTTTCGTAGAAACGTTGCCTCAAAAAGAAAGGTTACCGAAAATTGGGTTCAGAATTGGCTTGTCGTCAGAGTACTCCACAGTTTGAGGACTTTCTTATCAATCCGCTGGCGAAGTTCTACGGGGTTCAGCGAGAGATATAAATGGAGCAGGTGTGCTTTTTGCGCCAGGTTGATCTCGTCTCGTTCCAGCAGTCGTTGGTAAGGAGTT
>JBLMZU010000315.1:0-4336 GCA_050258995.1 Bacteroidota bacterium | reverse complement strand
GAAGTGGTCGAAGCCCCAGGCCAGCGGCCAATGGTTGAACGGTCCGGCAGGACCCTGCTCGCGGTCCGGAGTCATGTGCCACTTTCCAAAACCGCCGGTGACATAACCGTTCTCCTTCAGGACCTTGGGGAACGGAGCGCAGGTGCGCGGCACATTGCCTGTATAGCCCGGGAAGGGTCCGGGGAACTCGGCGATCGAGCCCATGCCAACCCGGTGCTGGTTGCGCCCAGTGAGGAGCGCGGCCCGCGTCGGAGAGCACAGGGCGACCACATGGAAGCGGTTGTAAATAAGGCCTTGCTGTCCGATGCGACTGAAGTTTGGAGTAGGGATGGGGCCGCCGAAGGTATCCGGCTGGCCAAACCCGGCGTCGTCGATCAGGATGAGCAGCACATTCGGAGCATCGTCCGGCGCCTTCGCGCCCGCAACGAAAGACCAGTCCACGGTGGACGTATCCATGGTGCGGCCGGCCACGCCGCCAAACTTCTTGTCAGGGATCGGAAGCACGGTGCGGTCCGGGTTGAATTTTCCGGCAGCTTCTGCCAGTGCAGCTTTAAGGCCTTTTACGCCGCCCTCTTCCATGACCGCCACAGACTTGGCAGGCGAATCGACCAGTGCCTGCTGGGCAGCGAGCTTATCATCCTCGCCGACAATGGCCAGGATGGCTGCCGTGCCGGGTTTGATGTTCTGGCCGAGCCCGCCCTCGACACCGTTGACAATCTTGTTCTTGACGAACTTGCCTGCCAGAGCTCCGGCAGCGGCGCCGACAACGACCGCGCCCAGCATGGCCGGTGCGAACAGGCCGACGAGCACGCCGACCCCGCCGCCCCAGCCCATGCCCTTGCGCCCGGCATGGTCGCCGGTTTCCTGTACGCTGACCTTGCCATCCTGGTCCTTTTTGACCAGGATCATGCCATCGCTCTTGATCTTTTTATCCTTGACCAGCCTGACGAGCGCGTCAAAGTTCTTACTGGCTGGCTCTGTGTCAAGATAAGCAGCAATAATAATGATGTCTTGTTCTTTGCTCATTTCGTTCTCCTTTACTTTTTATTGAAGTCTGCCGCCAGCGCGCCATCCGCTGTACGCAGCTCGAGCACATTGTTTTCGACCTGGTAGGTCGCGGCGGTCCCCAGGGCGGCCAGGTATTGCTGCTCCTGATCCATGATGCCGGCGGGATCGCTGCAGGCCATCATGGTGGAGGCCAGCGGGCCGATCTTGATTTGGTTTCCATTGACTGTGTAGGGGCCATTGTAGGTGTTGCAGCCGCTCTCGCCGGAGACGGTCCCATCCTTGCCGAACTGGATATCCATCTGGGTGCCAGCGAGGATGCTGACAACGGCCTGCTTGCCGTTGTTGTAGCCGATCACCTGCCAGGAGGTGCCAGCCAGGTCCTGCGAGGTGGCCTTGTAGCTGGCGATCTCTTTGTTATCGGCCCCGAACAGGGTGAGCTTGTCGCCACTGACGGTATAGGCTTTTACATCGCCAAGCGCCTTCTGATAGGCGCTTTCCTGGTCCATGACAGGCTGGGCGCAGGCCATCATGGTGCTGGCGCCAAGCTTGATCGCCAGGCTGCTGCCAGAAGCGGTGTAAGTGCCGTTGTACTGGTTACAGCCGCTCGAGCCGCTGACGGTGTTGTCCGTGCTGAACTGGATGGTGATGCCAGTATCCTTCAACGGCGCCTTGCCTGCCAGGTCGGTCAGCGCCCAGACCTGACCGGTCAGCGTACCGCCGCTGGGAGATGCTGATGACGAGCAGCCTGCCAGTGCCACTAGCGCAAGCACAACTGCGATCGAGAACAACAATTTTTTCATAGATGCTCCTTTTTTAAATTGCTGATTTTCTTACTTGCTCATTTGCCGATTTGCTCACTTGCTCGTTTATTGCGCCGGTCCGCCGTTCTGGAATAGCATGCGCTGGGCGCCTCCAGCCGTCTCCAGGGCCAGGTTTCCCGAGCCATCCGGACCGCCCGATGCCACGTTGCTGAGCAGATCGATGTACTGCTGATCGAGGGATCCATCCGGGCAGGCGGCCCTTGTCATGGAGGTGATCTTGATGGTCAGTCCGTTCGTCTGAGAGTAGGTCCCGGTGAAGCTGTTGCAGTCGGCAAGGCCATTCACCGTGCCATTGCTGTTGAAAGCAATGGTGTACTGGGCCGGCACGGGGACGCCGGTAGTCTGCCCGGTGGAATTATCCGTCACAGAGTCCCACTGCCAGTTGATGCCCTGGATGGGATTGGTCGTTTGAGGCGGGACCGTGACCTGGACAGTGGCGGTAGGAACCGGCGGGATCGTAACGGGCACAGAGGTTGGCCGGTCCGAGGTCGGCATGGCCGTGGGGGGCGTTGCCATGGGCTGGACGGCGACCAGAGTTCCTGCGCCAGGCGCGACGGGAGCGGCATCTTCTGCCGGTCTGTTTGTCAGCAGAACGGCGCCCAGAATGATGCCCGCTACGATAACTATTGTGATGGCCAGGTTGGAATTCCTTTTACTGGAATTTGGGTCACCAGGATTCGGGTTTGGATCCTTATTCGTAGGACTTGTGTCATCGAAATTGAAATCATCAGGATTCGATTCGTTGGGGTTTGTGTCCATTTCTCCTCTTTCTTCGTAAGCTGCAAATCGAGGCTCGCCCGCGTGTCCTGTATTACTGTGCTGCGCCGCCGTTTTTGAAATCCATCTTGCCGCCGCCATTCGGGAAGGCCAGCTGCAGCTGGCCGCTCACGATGGCATAGCTTTCCACTTTCGAAAGGGAGTCAAGATAGATCGTGTCTTGTGAATTTGGACCACATGCCATCAGGGTGGATGCACCGAGCTTGATGGTCATCTTGCCCTTCTTGTTGGCCTTATATTTGGCATCCACATTGTTGCAATCGGCTTTGATGGTTGCCGTGCCATCTGTCTTGAAAGTGATGGTGTAATTTTGCGGATCCGGCACCACCGACTGGGAGGCCGGGGCAGTCTCCTGCATGGCAGTCCATTGCCAGACAGTCGCCGTGATATCCGTGCTGGAAGACTTAAAGAACCTCTTGCAGCCCGGCAGGACGAGGGCAAAGGCCAGCAGAGTGAGGATTACATATTGTTTTTTCATTTCTTCTCCTAGTTTTCTAGATGCTGGCGAAGTGCTGCTTCTCAGCGATGCCAGCCTTATGCGCCTTGTTGAGCGGCGCCAAATTCTCAAATCCTATTTTGGTTACTCCAGTTGCTGTTTCTGGAAAGTCCCAGGAGTGAAATGGATGACCAGTGAGTCTCCGCGCTCACGCTGGATTCAAGCTTGCCTGAGACGGGTTGCAGAGTGTTGTTCAAGCGTGGTATCCTTTTGCCTAAAAATTAAGTTCTCTCAGTTCTAACCACAGAGTCTGTTTCGTTTTAAAGCTTGGTCCGGTTAGGTTTCTCTTCCAGAATCTCCGTGACTCAGTTTCTTATCATCCCGATAAGGGACAGTGGTCCTTTTTTTAACTCCGTGCAGCGCTTCCCGTTCAAAGCGGGAGAGTCGCTTCAAGCAAATACGTTCTTCCAATCCTTTCCATGCTGACCACAACCCAGCCTTCCTTTTGAGCAAGCTGGAGGGCTTTTTCTGATCCGCCGCTATAAAAGTACTCGCGCTGAGTATCATCATGATGCACCAGCAGGGCTAGCGAAAGCCGCTTGTGTCCCCGGGCATATTTGAGCATGTGGATGTCACCATCCGAATTTCCGGCTGCCAGTATCGGCCGCCGCCCGATGGTGCGATGGATGTGGACCGGCTTCCCGGGACCGTCATCGATGGGCTGCTCGAGCTCCTTTGCACGCAGGATCTGGGGAATACCTTCGACATCTTCACCGTATTTGAAGGTCACACTGCTGCCGATGACCATCGAGCGCGGGATCTGATAGACCTCTTCGCAGACGGCTCGCATGAAATCGCGGCCGCCGCCGGAGGTGATATAGACTTGAAAGCCGTTCTTCTGGAGAAAGTGGACCAGCTCGACCATCGGTCCATAAGTTAGATCCTTGTATGGCTTCTTGAAATGGGCGTCCTGCGCGTTGCACAGAAAATCATACACATCCGCTTCGAATGCATCGACGCTGATCCCTTCCAATACTTCGGCGAGGCCCGAGACCAGAATAAAAACTCCGCTAGGGCCGCCCTTCGCATAATCAGCTGCCACTTTTCCAAGCCAGGCCATATCCTTCTCATACACCGCTTTGAACGGCTGGCGCTCGCACAGCTCAGGCTTTTCTGCCGCGGCCTTGCCGATGGCATGTAATCCATGCTGGAGCTGGATATACATCGGTTTCTCCAGCCGGAGTGTGCCGTCGTTGTCGAACGTGGCAATGCGCTCGGCAGGAGGAACAAAGTC
>JBLMZU010000314.1:0-9495 GCA_050258995.1 Bacteroidota bacterium | reverse complement strand
CCGGTCCCAATGCCAGGAAATCCTCACATGCCCTGTAGACTGCGAGGACATCCTTTAGCTCTTCTTCGGTAATGGAATGGATCTCCAGGGTTCTGTCATTTTCTGTTATCGCGATCATTTCTTCTCTCTTTCGTATTTTCCGGAACATGGAAACTGAAGCCGGCAGATCAAACCCATTTGCTGATTAATCCGGCTTGAGCGCACTATGCAGGGCTTTAATCGGTCCTTAAGTACTCCGGGGTATCATATGAAGGAGTGCCGGCTCGTTAATGGAGTATACTTATTAAAACGACAAATCCATTCCGGGTCACCTCGATCATACGCCCCTCAGGAAATTTATACAGGATGGAACAGCTTTCAGATCGGGTGACGGTGCGTTCGATTTTCGCCGGGGGGCACCTTCCTTCAACCAATCCATGAATTCCAGCGAAGAAACCAAGCTCATTCGATTACTTCTCGAACGCCTCGAACGCGTCTCTGTCGATTCCTATTGGGCACACCGGGCCAGCGGGATCCGGGGTGGCCTGCTTAATAATCTTGACGAACTGGAGAAAGGAGAACCGGCAGGTCGGGCAAACACCGCTGCACTGGTTTCCTCCGCCTTCGAAATTCTCACCAGAGCTGCGAGGGAAAAACGCTGAGAGATCGACCTCCGCAGATTTCTCATGAAGGAATTTTTTACGACCAAAAAATCGTTATGGATCGTCATTCCCCTGCTGATCCTCGGTGGACTCTTGGTCATTAATAAATCAGCACAGCAGGCAGACAAGTTATCTCCTCCCACGACCATCCCCCCCACCCAGCAGGCCCTTGTGCCGGCCGCTCCCACAACGGCAACGGCTCCAGTTCATACTCCCGCGCCGCCGGAGGATTTTGTGCACTTGGCCTGGTTCTACAAGCCACCCGAGGAGGGACAACTCAACCTTGTGGCTCAGAATTTCAATTTTTTCATCCTGACCTATAAGGATGAAAAAGAGCGCGATCGATTAAAGGCATTGGGAGTCAAGGCTCCTTTCTCCGAATACCTTTTATTTCAGACGATTAACGATCCTGGCAGCTGTGACGCGACTCCCAGTGGGAACCAGGTGGCATTCAAGGCAGGGGACTTCTGCCAGATCAGCAAGATGCATCCCGACTGGTTTCTGCTCGATCAAAATGGGAACCGCATTCAAAGCGGAAGTTCGAGTTACTTCATGGATCCGGGAAATGAGGGGTTCCGCCAGTTCTGGCTGGAACGGGCGCGCGAGCTGCAGGAAACCTACGGCTGGGACAGCATCTTTCTGGATAATGTGGAGGCCAGCCGCTCCAAGCTGTTGAACAAGGGCGAGTCCCTTCCCAAGTATCCAGATGATGCAAGCTACCAGCGGGCCGTGGAAGGATTCCTTGACTATATCCGGAGGAATTATTTCGAACCGCGCGGAAGATTGATGTACGGCAATATTGTTTCGGAGGGGAACGATCCGGCCTGGGACCAGTATCTCAAGTACCTGGATGGGGCCATGATCGAATCATTTGCCACTGACTGGTCGGATGGCTATCGGTCGAAGGATGACTGGGAACAGCAAATGGAACAGGTCGAAAAGACGCTGGCCCAGGGTAAGACCTTGATCCTGGTGGCACAGGGCCAGCAAGAGGATCTTGAGCTTCAAAAGTTTGCCTTCGCCTCCTACCTGCTGGTCAATAATGGTGACGCCGTCTTTCGCTATACGAATGCAAATTCTTACCGTAATGTGTGGCTATACGACAACTACGGTCTCAATATCGGTATGCCGGTAGGGAATCGGTACAAAGAGAACGGCGGCTGGCGGCGTGATTTCTCGAACGGGTATGTGATGGTCGATCCTGGGAAGCACACTGCAGAGATTGTCGTCAATAAGTAAAACAAGTACTAAAACACCCACAACCAGCCACGGCGCATCATCCCGGATACCCTCTACTCCTGGGAGGATGGGCAGCGCTACTCTTTCACCAGCAGCTGTTGATACAGAACTGCCAAACGCTTGGCAACCGAATCGAGCGAAAAGTGCGAGAGGATGCGCTCCCGGGCATGGGATCCCAGGTTGAAACACAGCGCCTCGTCATCGAGCAAAGTCTCCAACCCGCTTTGAAGAGCATCCACATCCTCCGGCGGGATCAGCCACCCGCTCACCTTATGCTGGATGACATCCGGCGCGCCTCCCACCGTGGTGGCCAGGACCGGCAGACCGCAGGACATGGCCTCCAGTATCGAATTGGACAGCCCCTCGGTTGAGGAGGGCAGCACAAACAGATCGGCGGCCTGCAGATATGGGACGGCCTCCTGCACCTGGCCTGTAAATTGGGCGCCATCCACGTTCATCTCCATCAGCCGGTCCCGCTCAGCCCCTTCCCCCAGGATCAACAGATGCGCAGCGGGAAACCTTGTCCGCACCTCCGGCCAGATCATCAACAGATGATCGACGCGTTTTTCGGGGACAAGCCGTCCCGCATACAGCACGATTTTTGCCTGCTGTGGAAGTGACAGACTAGCTCGCAGTTTTTGTTTTCGTTCCTCCGAGGCAGGGGTACAACGGACCGTGTCCACACCGTTCGGGAGGAAAACGCGTTTTTCCGGGGGTACATCCAGGGCCGCTAATTCCTGATCGATCTCACGGCTGATCACGAGAAAAGCATCCACATCCCGGATCAACCGCCGCATGTCCGATTTCCAAAATGGCCTGCGCTTGATCTTATAGATATCGCCGCGCGCGCCGCCGCGCAGCAGCTTCACCAGCACAGGTCGCATGAGGATCCTTTTTGCCAGGATGGCAATGGAGGCGGGAGTCAGGATCTCATGGGCATGGATAATATCCGGCCGGAGGTGGATCAATTTCCATACGGCCGACCGCGTGAAGGTGGCAGCTGCCAGCATCTTCGGTCCTGCTGCGGGCAGGCGATGGACCGGGACCCCCTCGATCAGCTCGAAGCGCGCCAGGCCCTTCTCATGCCGGGTGAGAATGTGCAGTTCATAACCAAGATCTCTTAATCGAGGCGCCAGCTGCTGCAGCTGTCTTTCGGCCCCCCCCACATGCGGCAGGTATCTTTGAATGACCATGGCAACGCGCTTCATGACTCCTCCCAAAAGGAAGGGTATGGCTTTGGCCATACCCTTCCCGCAAACAGCGCAGGTTAGCGGTTTACGACCACGCGCCGCCGGGTCAGGGCAGCGATGATCATGACCACGACAATGATCACCAGCAATCCGCCGATCACCATTGGGATCCAGCCAATGTTGTTGCCAGCCAGGACTTTGTTTGGTCCCTGGGTGGAATTACTCTGGCCGCTGGTAACAGGGATCTCGGCAGAGGCATTGCCATCCGCCGAGACGCCAGCCAGGCCCAGCCCGGTCCGCGTATCTGCCACGGACAGGGTCTGATTATTCACCAGGACAAAATTTCCCTTCAGGCGACTGCGCAGGATCGAATCGATCAGTGCATTGCCGGCCTGCTGCACGCCTTCCGGCGTGGTCCCATTCACCGTCATGATCGTGTTATTCGAATTCCACGGCGATTGCATCAACTGGAGAAAACCGAGGCTCGCATCTGCCGGGAAGCGATAGGCGACCTGCTGCCCTTTGAGCACGGCAACATTGGTGCCTGGATCAAAGGGGGCCGGGAGCGATTTATTGAGCTCATCAAAGATCTTCATTTTCGTCGGCAGCCCGACGACGATCATGTTGCTGTTGTTTCGAACATTATCGGGAATCTCTCCATCGAACACTGCACCCGGGCTGAAGAGGGCCCCGGTTGCCTGGCGTCCCATTTGAAGCGCGATCTGGGCAGCCGTATTCCAGGTCGCAGGGTCGTTCTTTGGCAGGACAAAATTAAGGTTGGAGAGGGTCGGCTCGCCGGTAAATGGATAGGGATAGGAGCCCAGGTCGCGCGGTGCCGCGGTATCGGCCGTTGCCTGGGAAAGCGGCAGGTTGATCACGGACTCAGGCAGAATCGAGAACCAGATGTTTGAGGTATCCAGGAAGGAGCACTGGCTCAGGGGCGCAAGGTCCACCTGGAATCTCAATTCGTTGGAGTTGGGTGTCAGGGAGGAGGCTGGAATCTTGATCCGCTGGGTGTTCGTCGTAGCCGTTTGCTGCGACAGCAGGAGACTTCCGATCAGGTTTCCGTTCATATAGACCGTCAGGCCCGACCGGTTGAAATCCAGCAAGCCGGAATGGTTGAACGTCAGATCGAGATAGGCATCCTCGGTGGTGACAAAGCCGGGAGGAACGTTGAAGCGGACAGATGTTTCCGAACGCCCGGCGCCGTTCATGGTCAGGATGCCATAGCCGAGATCTCCAAGCGTATTCATCTCCTGGGGCACACTGGAATTGAGCTGCCCGTTACTGGCCGGTGGAACGACATCCGCGATGATGGCCAGGCTGCGATCCCCCACGGTCTGGATGTTGGTGCTGCTCAGCGCCTGTGCAGCTTTGATCACACCGGCATCCGTGTTGCCACCGACCACCAGGATCGCCCGGCCTGTATTCCAGGGAGAGACAGCCATCTGCAAAAGGCCGTCATCCTGCTGCATCCCGGGCGCGGTGAATTTATTTCCCTGCAGAGGCGAGGGCAGGGTGGCGCCCTGTAACAGCGACAGGCTGGAGGACTTCCCGACAAAGATCAGCTCCGACTCGGTCCGCACTTCGGGCGTAAGCGTGCTCATCGGCACGAGGTTGAGGGCCATGCTGCCGCCGCTCATCCGGCCGAAGCTGGCAGCCACCGTCAGGGCAGCCTGCATTTCACCGGCTGAAGGAGCATCGGGGATCACCATGACGACGTTGACCGGGAAGATCGAATCGCGCTGGAAGATCGGCCGCGGCAGCGCGGTCAGATCGATCGCCGGTTCGGTTTCGCTGAACGGTATGGTGATGGTGGAGGCGCCCATGATCACAACAGATGTCTGGCGACCCGGGTTGTTACAGTCGTTCCCGGCATCCAGAAACAGGATGACCTCATGCCGCCCATCGCTCAATGGAGACTGCAAGGCGCTGCCCGGGATGGGTACGTTATAGGTAACGTTGGATCCTGCCTGGAGCGGAACGGTGGCAATGGATTGTTTGTCCACGGTGACATTTAACGTCGCGCCTGTGGACTGGCCATCGGCAACTGCCTGGGAGGAGCTGGTGACCACACTGGTCGTGATGATCAACTGCAGCGAGGCTCCCTGCTTGAAGGACCAATTGACCGGCAGGCCAAAACGTAAATTCTGGGTCCCATACGGACCGCGCATCAGGTTGTCTGTCTGCCCAAGCTCGTCAAAACGGATGACAGCCTGGTTGCCGGTCACCGTTTGCGGAGAGGGCGCTGCACTTCCAACAGTAATGCCAAGACTGCTCAGGAGACTTGCAAGAACCAGAGCATAGAGAAAAGAGCGAATTATTTTCTTCATTCAGACCTCCATATTTCGTACGGCAATTTTTCTTTCGATCATCTAAATCGAAATGTTGTCAAACAGACTCGCCCCTGCGGCGCGCCCGCTTCCAAAGCGCAGTCTGCCTGCCTGTAAAAAAGGAATAAAGCCCAAAAATGGCAGCCATGTTGCTGTTCACCAGGAAGGTGGGGATATAGAGCAATTTCCCAATGAATCCCATTTCCTTGAGGGAGCTGCCAAAGAAAGCGAGCACTGCAATCAGGATCTCGGCGCTCAGGAAGAGAAAGTTATAAGGCCAGGCGAGATACAGCCAAGCGGGGTGTATTGACTTTGCCGGCCAGAGGCAGGCGCCCAGTGTGGCAGCAAATGCAAGGATCATGAACAAGGGCACCAGCGGCCTCATGAACTTGTGGGAAACGATCTGCCACACCAGGATCGGATTCCGCCAGGGCAAAATGCCGCCCGCCATCAACATGGCCTGGTATCGGCCCGCGACGATCCGCGAGCGGCGGACTGCCTCGTCCTGCTCGGTCAGGGAGCTGTGTTCCACCGAGTGAGCGCGCGGAGCATAGACCAGCCTGTACCCCTGCCGCAGGACGCCCATCCCGATGAAGAAGTCGTCGTTGATGACATGCGCCTCAGGCGCCTGGTACAGGGAGCGCCGGATCGCTAGGATCTCACCGACCACGCCCGTGCAGGAGCCTAGGCGGGTCTCGCTCTTCTTGATCCAGGATTCATATTTCCAATACAGGCCATCTGCCCGGGCATGTGCATCCGTATCCTCCACGATGTTCTTGCTGCCTGTAACCCCGCCGACGCGCGGATCGGCGAATGGCTTGACAAGCTCCTTCAGGGCATCGGGAGCATACATGTTATTGGCATCCGAAAACACGACGATATCGTGCCTCAGGCGGGGGACGGCCCGGTTGATCGCCACCGTCTTGCCGCGCCGGCGCACATCGTAACTGAGTTCCACGCCGCGATCCGCAAAGCTCTCCACGATCTCTGCCGTCCGGTCATCCGATCCGTCCACGGCGACAACGATCTGTCTGCAATCGGCCGGATAATCCAGGGAGAGCGTGTTCTCCAATTTGGAGGCGATTACCTCCTGCTCGTTGTAGGCCGCGATCAGGATCGATATCCGGGGGGTGCTGTCCGGGTATTCCTCAGCTTTGCGGCGCAGTCGTCCCAGGATCGCCACAAGCAGCGGATAACCCACGTATACATACGCGATCAATAATATGGAAAGCCAGAAGATCAAACCAAAGATTTTCATCTTCGCTGCCCATGCCCGTTGGAGGATAAAACCTCATGATAGAGGGCCACATGTTTTTTCATCCAGGCATCCACTGAATATTCGTTCATGGCCCGCTGGTAGGCGGCCTGTCCCATGGACCGTCGCTTTTGGGGATCCCTCAAAAGATCCTCCAGCGCCGCGGCAAGCAGCTCGGGATGGTGCGGCGGCACCAACACCCCGGTCTCCTTTGTCACCACATTCGGAATGTCACCCACCGAGGTCGCCACCACCGGCAGGCCGGCCATCATGGCTTCGAGCACTGCCAGGGGAAGTCCCTCCCGGTGGGAGGAACTGGCATAGACATCGCTTAATGCCAGCAATTGGTAGACATCCTCCCGCTCGCCGGTCAAAATAACCGACTGATCGAGATCCAGGTCCTGGATTTGACTTCTAATCGTGTCCGCACTGGTGCCCGAGCCCACCATGACCAGTTTGGGATTCGGATCCTTCTGCCGCAAAAGATGGAAGGCCTGGATCATGTCCTCATACCCCTTGGCCCGTGCGAACCTCCCGACCGTGATAATGATCGAGTCCGAAGCGTCGCCGGTAATCTCGCGTCGCAGGCGTTCGCGTTCCTGGTCCTGAGGAGATTGCGGCACCGGTATTCCATTTGGAATGACACAGATCCTGCGCCTGCCATAATTTCCCTCGTTAATATCGGCCACCACCTGCCCCACCGCCAGGACGCACGTGGCATACTTCCGCAGAACAAAATTTTCTATTACCTTCAGGAACCTGGACTTCCAGCCATCGGCCACGGCGATCGAATGCAGCGTGGCAATGACCGGGATGCCGGCCATATGGGCAGCCAGCGTTCCAAGGATGTTGGCATAGACCAGGTGGGTCTGGACAAGGTCCACTTTTTCATTCTGCAGGGTTTTGACCAGGTTTCGCAGTCTCCACACATTAAAGAGGGAACCCGCCTGCAAGGTGATGACCCGGATGCCGGCGGCTTGGATGGAATCCAGGATAAAAGGCGCGCCGCCCTGCCGCAGGGTAATAATGACCGGTGACAGATCATGCGCGGCCGCATTTGAGGCATAAGCTGAGATCAGTCTCTGCGCGCCTCCAACACTCAGAGAATCGATCACAATCGCCACCCGCATCATTCCGGACCTCGCACTTGTACCCGGGAACGAAAAGCTCTTCTCCCCGCCTTGTACATCCGGTCGCCGAACAGCGCACGAACCAGGGCCCCAAGCTTCTCACGAGTCATCTCAAACGGATAGGCAATCAACGCTGCAGCCGCATACCAGACATGCCGCCAGCGTGGAAAGTCAAACTGGATCGCATACATGGCACGGCGATAGGTGAAATTGCTCCACGATCGTGCCCACAACCAGGCACGCCGCCAGACAGGCCGGCTGTTCCGGATCCCATTCAGGGAGACATGCCAGTAGCTAAGCAATCGCTCCCAGCGACGGACGTGAGAGAGGTTATCGCTGTGCCAGCGATAGATCGTTACAGGCTCAGGCACCATGCCGGCCTCGAATCTTTCGACCAGCCGCATCCAGAGCTCCCAATCCTGTCCCCAGCGGATCTCTTCACGAAATAGTCCCACCTCTGCCAGTGCAGAGCGCCGGACCATCACCATCGAGGGGTTGCCCAGAACATTGTGCACCAGAATCTCCCGTCGCAAAGTCTTCATATTGCGGGGCACTTTCCCGGTGATCCGCACCGTATTCTTGGCAACATTCCACCAGCGTGCAAAGCCGCTCACCAGGCCAGCCTGCGGATGAGTGGAAAGATAGTCAATCTGCAGGCGTGTTTTGTCAGGCAGCCAGATGTCGTCCGCATCCAGAAAGGCAATGAACTCGCCGCTCGTCTCGCGGATGCCGCGATTGCGCGCCCCGCCTGCGCCCTTGTTCTGCTGCTGAACGAACTTGATCCCCTGGTCGGCAAACTCGGCGACGACCAGGCGTGTATGGTCTGTGGATCCATCGTCCACCACCACGATCTCATCCACCGCCCGGGACTGGTGAAGGACGCTGTTGATCGCTTCTGCAATGAAAGCTTCGCTGTTATAGGCAGTGATGACCGCGCTTACGCGTACCGCACTTACCGGAGCCTCCTGCTCGCCCGCGCTGGACATCCCCATCACAGTCTGTGCGGAAGGCTTTTTTCTCATGAGCGCTGATCGGACGGTCATTAGGCCCAGATATAACGCCTCGCGGTTGATAAGCCAGAAGACACCAAAGTAGGTCAATCCGCCCAGCACCACCATCAGGATTAATTGGATCAATCCATCCACTGGCACCACCTGCCGGATCAGGAACAGGGTTACGGCCATGGATAGCGTGGAGATAAATGAGGGGGAAACAGCACTCGCCAGATCGCGGAAGGGATAATGCATCACGCGGTTGGCCACCAGCATATCCATGGTGACCGAGATCAGCGCGATCACAATCTGCCCGGCTGCCACACCCACAATGCCCCAGCGTGTGGAGAACCACAGGATCGACACCGCGATCGGCATCTTGCTCAGCGCCAGCTTGTTGAGAATGTCCGGCCGGCTGATGGCTTTGTATAGGATGCCGGGGACAAAACCCAGTGCCGTGATCGCCAGTGCGATAGAGATCAGGGAGGTAGGAATGATGGCCTGGGTCCATTTATCGGACAGGAACAAGGGGATAAAGACAGGGGCCGTAAACGCCAGCCCGACACCCACTGGAAATACAAACATGGATAGGAAGCGGATGTAACCAAAATAGAACTTGTGCAGTTTCGGTCTGTCTGACTGGACCGAGGCCAGGGCAGGTAACGAGACATCCCCGATCACATAGTTCAAGCTTCGGATGATGAGCTCGGGCATC
>JBLMZU010000313.1:0-10392 GCA_050258995.1 Bacteroidota bacterium | reverse complement strand
CCCAGGTTGCGCAGCAGCTCACACACATAAAACCGATTGTAGAGCACCCGAAACTTCCTCCAAATCAAATCCTGGATCATCACACTCGTCCAACAGCCGCACTCATAGCCAGACGCTTCCGGACCGGCTTCGATCCACGCCGCCAGCTTCTGCTTCTGCGTCTTCGTCAAGCACGACGGACGCCCAGGTGCTTTCTCATATCCCAGAGAGTCCCACCCCTGCCTCGTAAATTCGTCCAGCCAGTTGTAGACCGTTTGTGCCGATACATTCCACAACGCCAGGATGCTCGCCAGACTCATCCGTTTGCCTACCATGAGCAGCACCGACAAGCGCCGCACCGCCCGTTTATCGCCTCGCCCATACGCCTTCTCCAACTCCACTTTCATCCGCTTGACGGTTTCCGATCTAAAGGTTATTCTACACATCGGGACGTCTCCTTTCGCATTCGGTTGTGAGCCTTTTGCTTAAGGATAAGGCGTCCCTCTCTTTTTTTACAATGCTTTTTTCTAATTCTTTTTCTCAATCACTATAACAGCGATCCGGGCCGCAGGCTTTTAATGGGGGAGTGAAGTTATGATAGGATGATATAAGAATACAGTACCACCCCAGCTTACTTCGAAGAGATTGGAACATGAAGCCTTTCAAGTTGATCTTTCTTTATGCACGCAACTACATCCCCTCCTTAACGATCACGGCCTTGAGTATGCTGGCCCTGGTCGGTGTGCAGCTTTTGATCCCCTGGATCGTTAAGACCCTGATCGGGGCGGTCACAGAGCCCAAGCTTGCGACCGATACCCTGCAGCTTGTCAACCAGCTGACCATTCTTGCCCTGGCGGTGTATATTGCCCGCGCAATCCTACAGTTTCTGCGTTCCTACATGGCGCACGTGGCCGGCTGGGGTGTGGTGGCCGACGTGCGCAAGTACATTTACGAGCATATGCAGCGGCTGTCCTTGCGCTACTACGAGGACAAGCAGGTGGGCCAGCTCATGTCCAACGTGGTCAACGATACGGATCTGTTCGAGCAGCTGATCGCCCATGCCATTCCGGACGTGATCGTCAATGTCGTCACGTTTGTGGCCGTGACGATCGTTTTGCTCAACATCAACTGGCAGCTGACCCTGATGAGCATTATACCCATTCCCCTGGTGATCGTGTCGCTGCGGGTGTATGCCAAATATGTCCGCCCCGCCTTCCGGCACCGGCAAAAGGAGCTGGGTGACCTGAACGCCACGCTCAACGACAACCTGTCCGGCATACGGGAGATCAAGGCCTTCACGCGTGAAACCGACGAGGCCATGCGCATCCACCGGCGGATCGAGAGCTATCGCAAATCGCTGCTCAACGCCCTCAAGCTGATGGCCACCTTCCAGCCCTTTGTGGAATTTACCTCCTCCCTGGGCATGCTGATCGTGATCTATTTCGGGGGCCGGCTTGCCTTACAGGGAACTCTGCCGGTTTCGGACCTGGTCGCCTTTTTCCTGTACCTGGAGATGTTCTACGCGCCGGTCCGCAACCTGAGCGGCGCCTGGGAGGCGGTCCAGGGTTCTCTGGCGGGTGCGGACCGAGTGGCGGACCTGCTGGCAGAAGATGAGGAGCCGCATACGGTGAGCAGGGCATGGGCTGCCACCAGCCGGGTGGAGGGCAGTCTGACCTTCGAGGATGTCAGTTTTGAGTACACGCCCGGCGTCCCAGTGCTGCAGGAGATCTCTCTGGAGATCCCGGCGAAAAAAGTGGTGGCCCTGGTGGGACCGACCGGCGTCGGCAAATCCACACTGGTCAGCCTGATCCCGCGGTTCTACGATGTAAACAGGGGCAGGATCCTGCTGGATGGGCGCGCCCTGCAGGACTACACCCTCGACAGCCTGCGCCAGCAGATCAGCATCGTGCTGCAGGACGTATTCCTGTTCTACGGCACGGTACGGGAGAACATCCTGTTTGGCAGATCGGATGCCAGCGAGGAGGAGATGATCCATTCTGCGAAAATGGCGAACGCTCATGATTTCATCCTGGCGCTGCCGGAAGGGTATGATACGATCGTTGGAGAACGCGGGGTGAAACTGTCCGGCGGACAGAAACAGCGCATCTCGATCGCCCGGGCTCTCCTACGAAATTCTCCGATCCTGATCCTGGATGAAGCCACCTCCTCCGTGGATACGGAGACGGAGCTGCTCATCCAGCAGGCCTTGGAGCGGTTGATGAAGGGCCGAACCACGATTATTATCGCCCATCGTCTTTCCACTATTCGCAATGCGGATAGGATCGTCGTGCTGGACGATAAATCCATCTGCGAAGTGGGCACGCATGACGAACTGATGAACCGGCCAGAGGGCCTTTATCGAAAGCTGAACACCATCCAGCGGCAATTGGAGCCTTCCCTCCTGGCGAGTATGAATTAACGCTGGTCTCGTCATAGGATTTCCATCCAAGGAGAAGCATAATTCTGTCATTACGAGGGGCGTCGCCCCGGATGTTTGGAGCCAGAGAGGATTTCTCCCTTTTCTACATCATAAGGAGTCAGCATGCTAAAAAAGGTTCTGAGTTTACTGAGTCTTTTCCTGCTTGTGAGTTGTATGGTCCCGCCGGAGGCCACAGACACCCCGGTCTCGCCAACGATGACCGTAACTCCTGTAAGACCTGGAGTTACGAATACGCCCTCCGCCGGGCCGACGGTGGATCCGAACGATGTCCCTTATTTGCCGAACCCAGCCTGGCAGCCGGGCGCTGATAACTCGGATGTGCATCAGGACAACATCCAGATCACGATCTGTGTAAGCGGGTATTCCTCCAAGATACGACCCCCGGTCTCTTACACGGACAATCTGAAAATGCAGCAGATCAAACAGTATGGGTATGCCGACACGAACCCGGCAGATTATGAGGAGGACCATCTCATTTCCCTGGCGCTGGGAGGGGACCCCAAGGATCCAAAGAACCTGTGGCCTCAGCCCAGAAATACGACACCCTATAACGCCTCCACAAAAGATAGACTGGAAGATGTCCTCCATAAAATGGTCTGTGCTGGCCAGGTCCCGCTCGATACTGCCCGGCAGGAGATGGCAACCGACTGGGTGGCGGCTTATCATAAATATGTCAATGAATCCCTGATCGATCTGACGCCTGTATCGACTGAGCCTTAGTTTCAGGTCGTATGATCGATCGATAGATATACCCTCCCGGTTATGAATTGAACTCTCCATGGCCAGATCCTTTTCCAAGCTTACATCCCTGCTCACACCGTATGGCAAAGTTCTCAGCCTGCTGCTGATGATGGTGTTGGGAATCCTTTTTCCCCAGCTCAGCAAACTTTCCTTCCTGATCCAATACCTGCTGATGGCGATGCTGTTCTTCGCCTTCCTGGATATCGAAATCCATCCTCGGTCCTTTCGGAAAGGCGTGCTTTGGGTGGTGCTGGCAAACATTTTGGTGGCATTTACCGCCTATTGGATCCTGCGCCCCTTCAGTATGGACCTGGCTCTTACAGCCTTTATTACAGGGATTGCGCCCACGGCAACGGCCGCGCCGGTCATCATTGGATTTTTGCAGGGAGAGGTGGAATATGTGGTTGGGGCGGTCCTGGTGACCAATGTCAGCATGTCGCTGATCGTTCCCCTGGTGCTTCCATTTGTTGTTGGAAATGTGGTCAAGGTCTCCATCTGGCAGGTGCTCAAGCCGGTGCTGGTGACCATGTTCGTCCCGCTGATCCTGGCCCGCCTGTCCCGCCTTTTGCCAAAAGGCGCGCAGCAGGTGATCCGGCGCGGCAGGACATTTTCCTTTACCTTCTGGCTGCTGGCCCTTCTTATTTCCAGCGCCAAGGCTTCAGACTTTCTGCACAACGATATCTCTGCCTCGGCAACCGCCGTTATTCCGATCGCGCTGGTCTCGCTGGCCCTGTGTGTTGTCAATTTTTCACTGGGGGCCGTTTTGGGAGGGGAAAGCTTCCGGCAGGAATCCAGCCAGTCACTGGGACAGAAGAACAACGCCTTTGTGATCTGGGTCGCCCTGACCTTTATCAACCCCCTGGTTGCCATGGGACCGACGTTCTACATCCTGTACCACAATCTCTATAATTCCTGGCAGATCTACCGGTTCGAGAGGCGCCGGGACAGGTGATTGCCCTTACACGACGTTTACGAGCCCGTACAAGGGAACTTCTTCAAAAAGATCAAGCATGGCAGCAATAAAAATGAAACTCCGCAAATGCTTGTGCATCAGGTTTTGAAAGTATGCCGATACCAGCGGCGCAACGGGCAGGCGCATGAGTCGCTTAATGCTCCGATAGCCCTTCATGAGATCCTCGTACATCAGCCATTTGTCCAATACTTTCACGGCGGTGTAGATGCCGACCGAAACCTGATGGCCTGGCCTTCCCCTGAAGTACCCGGCCAGGATCTGGGACCGATATTCGTGAAGGAGGGAGTCGGTGTAGTAAGTGCCTGCGGTGAAGATCTGGCACTTGAAGGTCTCCGGATGGATCAGGAGCATTCCCAGGTCTGCGTACACCGGGGCGGGGCGGGTTTTGATATCGGTCACGCCCACTTTTCCGTCCATGGAAAAGAGCACATTATCGCAGGTCATATCTGTGTGAGTTTGGGAAAAGACCATCCGCTCGATGGGAATGTTCTTCAGCCTGGTCGCAAAGGCGTCCAGGATCGAGCGGGCACGCACGCGCCCGTGGCTGCTCGTCTCGATGCGTCCTGCATATTCCTGCACTTCCTGGAGTATGTCCTCGGCAGTGTGCCGCATTTCAACCGGGATATGGATATGGTCATGGAAGTGACGCAGCCAGAGACCGGTCTTCCTGGCCGCGTCTCTCAATTCATCGAGCGTATCACCCGTGCTTACAGATCTATGGTTGTTGAGGAGCTGCCTCAGAGTCTGGGAGGGATATTCTTCCATGACGATCGCAAAATCTTGATCGAGGTAGGTAAGGGGCCGTATGGCACCTAGCTGCTTGTGGGTGGGCGGGAGCTGGCTGTAGACATACTGGAGCGATCGATACTCAGCCGGGATGTACTGGTGAATGTCCGCCAGGACGGCCTCGTGCAAGGCCGTCATCTTGGGTTTGCGGCGAATTTTGACCAGGATATGCTTTTGTTGTTTCCGCGAATCGCGGAGGGAGTAACGGAGCATAAAACTATTCCGGTGGGAGCGGATTTCCGGGGCACAGGGGTCCATTCTGGCCCCAGGCCCATACCATTCCGCAAGCTCCTGGGAAATCTTGCCTGTAATGCGATCGATCATTTCCGCATCCATTCGGCTGGGTTTGTATCTGGCAATCATCGTGTATCTCCTTAGGATCCCGGTCAATGCCGGCGAAATCATGGATGCGGCTAGACGGAGGACTCTGCGGTTGCTTTATCCGTGTCGGATACCTGGCCGAATTCTGCACTCCCAATCCTCCCCAGATATTTCCTCAGCAGGTTCTGAAAATAGGCTGATACAAAAGGCGCCATGGGAATGGATAGAGCACGTTTATAGCCCTTGTATCTGCCCATCAATTCCTCGTACATCCGCCATTTATCCAATACCTTGACGGCACAATAAATCCTTGCCAGGATTTGGCCACCGGGTTCCTCCTCGAAATACCCGGCAACGATCTCGGCTCGATATTTTCTCAACAAAGATTCGGGATAATACCTTCCGCCTGAATAGATCTGTGGTTTGGAAGTCTCCGGATACGTGAGGATCAACCCCAGATCGACATAAACCGGTGCAGGGCGGTTCTTCACATCGATGATGCAAATCTTTCCATCCTTCGAGTACAGCACATTGTTGGCGGTCATATCGGAGTGGGTTTGGGAAAACCGCACGCGCTCGAGCTGGATGTCACGCAGCGCACTGTCAAAGGCATCCTGGATCGGGCGGGCGCGAATGCGTCCACGTGTGGAGCGCTCGATCCGCTCGACATACTCCTGCACTTCAAGGAGGACATCGGCGACGGTATATTCCCGCTCCTGGGATGTATTGAGATGATTGTGGAAGTAATACAGCCACCTGCCGGTCTTCCTGGCTGCATCCTTTAGCTCGCTCCTGTCCCAGTTGTTTCGGGCCGACTTTTCCTGATCCAGCAGCTGCCTCAAGGTCCGGGATGGATACTCCTCCATCAGGATGGCGTGGTATTTTTCCATAAAATGGAGGGGACGTATGGCGCCAAAATCAGCACCGGCGCTGGCGAGGCCCTTGAAGATAAATTCGAGTGTTCCAAACTCCTGGTGCATGTACTGGTGAATATTAGCCTGGACCGCCTGGTGCAGGGCAGTCATCTTCGGATGACGGCGGATCTTGACCAGGATGGCCTTTTGCCCGCCAGAAGAGATTGAGACCGGATAGCGCAGCATGAAACAGTATTGGTAGGTGCGGATCTCGGGACCAGTTGAAGCAAGCGCGGTGCCGCTCCCATACCATTCGCTCAAAGATGTCTGGATCCTGTCTGTGATCTCGGAAATAATGCTCCTATCCTGCTCGTTGGGTTTGTATTGAACCATTATTGACGCGGCTCCTGCAAAGCTGAGAATTCTCCGTCCCCTGGCCGGTTCTGTCCGGCCAGGGTCTTCATGATTTGTTCCTTAATGGTCCCCCCCACTGCCTCCCAGGAATAGCGGTCCTGGGTTAATTGAAAGCTATGCTCACCATACGCCTGGCACCGCTGCGGACTTTTTACCAGCTGGAGTAGCGCATTGGCGATGGCTGGAACATCGCCTGGCTCGACCAAAAATCCGTTCCTGCCCTCCTCCACAAAATCCGGGATGGCGCCGACGCGGGTGGCCACGATGGGCAGGTGGGCGGTCATTGCTTCTATAAATACGATGCCAAATGGCTCCAGATACGTCGGTAGACAGAAAACACTGGCCCGCTGGTAATAAGGATCCAGCTCATCCGGGGGCACTTTGCCGACGACTTCGCAGTTCGGGATCTGTAGCTCCGGTTCGGCGCCGACGATCGTCAGCCGGGCATCCGGGCATTCCTGCAGGACCCACTTGAAGGCCTCCACCAGATCCGGGCCGCCCTTGCGCTTCCAGTCCAGGCCTACAAAAAGGATCTCGGGCTGCGCGTAGTCGCAATTGGAGCTCTTTACCGGGCTTACCCGGGCGTTACTGCCGGCATAGACCCGAACCACTCTTTCCGGGGAAATTCCATACTCCTCCATGACCGAGCGCCGGACGTTGGAGCTGCGTACAAAGGTCAGGGCCGCGTTCCGGTAGACCTCTCTTTCCAGGGCGATCCAGCTGGGAGAGTACAGGTTCTGGCCGCCATTCGTGGCGTAGTGTCGATTCTCAAGATGGGTATGATCGGTGTAAATGAAATGCGCCACGCCGGGTGTGGACGCGTCGAACAACGACTGCATCTGGAACGAGAAGGAATATTTCCCGTTCGCAATCTTGTTTTGCACGAGCCTCCTGATCTGGCGGAAAATGTACGGGGTCCGCCAGAATGCCAGCCTGAATTTCTTTCTACCGCGTGCGATGTCTTTTCCGTAAAGCAGGGCTGTTACGATGCTGTTGACCAGGACCAGCCCTGGTCGTTTCCTGACGATTTCGGATATATCGATCACATCCACCTCATGGTCAGGAAACTGCTGCTTGAGTACCCCCTCAACGATGCTATTGGCGAGAGGCCATGCTTTCGGTCGAATGAAAGCAAAGCGCTTGTTCATCTCAGTTTATACTCACATCTCAACTCTAAAGTTACCGCCTGCCTTACGCATGTTCTCCGTGTGCAACTTTACTTTTTTTATCGAGTCACAGGCTGAAATGCAAACAAAAGGTAGAGTAAATTTGCGTCAGGCGGCATCATCTAAATCCAACGGAAGTATTTTACCCGATAACGGCATATTTTATTCACGTAAGCAACTGTACTCTGGTCACATTTTGGTTACAGAGGAGAGTCAGGCAAAAAATCCCATATTTTGCGGTATATCCAAAAACAGTTCCTGAGAACTTGCTCACCCAGGTGATTAAACGTACAATCTACCCATCAAATAGGAAAGGAAAAGATAGTACTCATGACCGACCTAAAACAGTTTGGTGAGGGGATCATCAACAATCTTGAAAAGGTGATCGTGGGAAAGGCCCAGTCCGTGGAGTTGGTGGTGATCGGCCTGTTGTGCCAGGGGCATGTATTGATCGAAGATGTGCCCGGGGTCGGAAAGACCGTGCTGGCCCGCAGCCTTGCCCGGTCCCTGGATTGTACCTTTAACCGTATTCAATTCACGCCCGATATGCTGCCAAGCGATGTCACGGGTGTTTCCATCTTTAACCAGCAAAAGCGCGAATTCGAATTCCGTGCGGGGCCCATTATGGGGCAGATCATCCTGGCCGACGAGGTCAACCGCGCCACGCCCAAGACCCAGGCTTCCCTGCTGGAGGCCATGGAGGAGCGGCAGGTCACCGTGGATGGCGTCACGCATCCGCTCCCGCGGCCTTTCATGGTGATCGCCACCCAGAATCCGATCGAATACGAAGGCACCTTCCCGCTCCCGGAGGCACAGCTCGACCGCTTCCTGCTGCGTGTGCGCCTCGGGTATCCTTCTGCGAACGAAGAGATGCGCGTGCTCAACGAGCAGCAGTTTCGTCACCCGATCGAAACGCTGGAATCCGTTGTCCGGGTGGATGAGCTGCTGGGCGTGATCGCATCGATCCGTGAAGTGTATGTATCGCATGCCATCCAGCGTTACATTATCGACCTGGTCGGGCGTACCCGCCAGAGCGGGGACGTCTACCTGGGAGCAAGTCCGCGCGGCAGCCTGGCTTTGTTCCGGGCCAGCCAGGCGCGGGCTTCCCTGCAGGGCCGCGACCACGTCCTGCCGGACGATATCAAGGCGCTGGCCGTCCCGGTCCTGGGTCACCGCATTATTGTTTCTCCGGCAGCCCGTCTGCGCGAGCTGAGTGCCGACCGCATTGTCCAGGAGATCCTGTATAACACGCCCGTACCCGGTGGGGATTATCAGGCCGCAGCGCCTGTCAAGGTTTCAATGCAGGGCAAGGTCCAGTGAGCCCCGGACGCGTACTGGTTTTATTGATCCTGGGTGTCGGTGCCGTTGGGACACTGGTCAACGGCAGTGCGATCTACATCCGCCTGCTCTACCTGGGCGGGCTGTTGATCCTGACGGCCGCGGCGCTTACCTCGCTGGGGCTGCGCGGGATCAAGGTGGAGCGCCAGGCACGCGCCCAGCGCGGCAGTGTGGGCGATATCTTTGAGGAACATTTTGAGATCTGGAATGACAGCTGGCTTCCCAAGCTCTGGCTGGAGTTGATCAACGAATCCAACATCCCGAACTCGACCGGCTCCCGTATCCTGACCTTTATCCGCCCGCACCAGAAGCGCATCTATACCGCCCGCACCTGGCTTACACGCCGCGGCGGATACGTTCTCGGTCCCACGCGGGTCACATCCGGCGACCCGTTTGGGATCTTCCACGTCACCCAGGAATTGCCTGCCAAATCCTCGATGGTCGTATTCCCGATGCTTTTTCCGATTGCCGAGTTTGCCACACCACCTGGCCTGCTGCCCGGCGGCAAGGCCATCCGCCGCAAGTCCATCGATATCACGCCGCATGCATCCGGCGTGCGCGAGTATATCCCCGGCGATCCGATGAAGCGGATTCACTGGCCGACCAGCATCCGCCGCGATCAGCTCATGGTCAAGGAGTTCGAACAGGATCCGCAGTCGGAGGTCTGGCTGTTCCTGGATACGCAGAATGGTGTTCATTTTTCCAGGATCCAGGACGAGGAAAACCTGCCTCCCGTCGATGACCTCTTTCTGCTCCGCCGGCGCCAGGCCAAGCTGCAGCCCGCCTCCCTTGAATATGCGATCAGTATCACGGCATCCCTGGCGCATTACTTTCTCGACCAGCGCCGTGCCGTGGGACTGGTCACAGCTTCCTACCGCAACTACGTCGTCATCTCCGCCGAGCGCAGCGAGCGTCAGGAGGCGAAGATCCTGGACGAGCTCGCCTTCCTGCAGGCAGAAAGCTCCTATACGCTGCCGGGACTGGTAACGGCCCAGATGGGACAGCTTCCCCAGGGCAGCACGGCCCTCCTGGTCACCCCAATGGTCTGGTCCGGGCTGTTGATGGCCGTCGACAGCCTGCAGCGTAGGAAGATCCGCCCGGTCGTCATCCTGCTGATGGTCGGGTCGTTCGGCAGCCGCTCCAACAATGAAGAACTCGCCCAGCACCTGCTGGAGCTCAACGTGCCGGTCTGTAAGATTTATGCCGACGCCGATCTTTCGGAGACCCTCTCAAGTTTTTCTGCAAATACGTTTGCAAAGGATTTTTCATGGCGCCAACCCGTGTTGTCACACTTGACCTGAACTTCCAGGGAAGGTCGCAGGCCATCGCCTCCTACCTGATCCGATCGGCCGATGGAGTGATCCTGATCGAAAGCGGACC
>JBLMZU010000312.1:0-13199 GCA_050258995.1 Bacteroidota bacterium | reverse complement strand
GCCTCCATCAGCGAAGAGCAGGACACTATCATGGATGTGGTCGAGCCCTATCTCCTGCAGCTCGGTTTTCTGGACCGTACCCCACAGGGACGCATCGCCACCCGGGCCGCCTATGAGCATCTCAAGCTGCCCTATTCGGTGGAAGGGCAGCAAAGGCTTCTTTAAGCTCATCGGTGTACACTCAGAGAAGGTTTGAATTCCAACTTTGGCCGCTCGAGAGGAGGCAGTATGGTGATCACTATCCTTGAAGCCCGCCTGGATGAAAAAAACTGGTCGGATTTTCAGAAGGACTTTGCGCAACGAACAGCAGATCTGCCGCCCCAGATGGTCCGTACCTACCTGCTGCAGGATGTCAAGGATCGCAGCCTTTGGCAGATCGTATCCGTCTGGAAAAGCCGGGAAGCGCTGGATGAGATGCGCAATTCCGGCGAAACACCCACCGGTGTGCTGATGTTCCGGAGCGCCGGGGCGGAGCCGAAGCTTTCCATTTTCAATGTGCCTGTCTTCGCTCCGTAGGAAATCTTATTTTGCCGTAAAACTTTTGGCTAATGGAAAATTTTGCTCGTATTCTGGTCATCGGCGGGATCATCATGATTCTGATCGGTGGTTGCCTTTTTCTGGCCGCCAGAGTCGGCCTGCCCTTTGGAAAACTCCCTGGAGATATCAGGATCCAGGGGGAGAATGCTACGCTGTTTATTCCCTGCATGACTTCCATTATTCTTTCGATCGTGCTAACGATTGTTTTGAATATCATCATCCGATTCCTCAATAGATAATCACCATCGCCAAGGCGGGGTCCATGAAGAATACAATTTTGCTCATCCTTGCTTGCCTCCTGCTGGCAGGCTGCACTGCTCAGGCAGCCAAGCCTGTTGTTCCTGAAGGAAATACCCAATCTTCAACGGCGACAGAAAGCCCGCGTCCAACGCTTACACCGCCTGCGACCTCAACACAGGCGCCCAGCCAGACTCCTGACCCAGTCCTTGCCACCCGGCAGGCTGCCCTTGCTTCCTGTAGGGGGAACAGCCAGGAGAATATTGACAGGTATATTGACCGGGGCTACTCTGCGACCAGGTTTTGGAGCGCAACGGTCTGTCAGGATGATGGGGTATACACCAAAGTGGCCGGGCTGGGAAAGGACAAGTTCTATAAGATACCGGCGCTGGATACGGATGCCAGGACAACCGGCCCGGATTGGTTCTGGGAGCCGTATCTCTGGTCTGTCGACGGCGACTATTTATATTTGACCTCCAGGTATCTTGGCTCGATCGATGCGGGTGGTTCCGGTCTTATGCAGCTGGATCTATCCACAGGAGAACGCAACGTCCTGCTCAAACCTCGTCTGGAAGGATATGACTTCGCGCTTTCCGAAGATGGCCGGCTCTTTGCCTTCCTCACCGATATTCCACGCACAATCGATATCCTGGATGTGAAAACCAAGGAAAAACACCAGTTAAGCTTTAAAGAGAGATATAAAATCCTCGAGATGCGCTGGACGCCCGATGGCGCCCGACTCATCATTTTGACCGAGGAATCGGCTGCAGATCCGGCTCCGGGTGGTTTTTCGATCTTTGAATACAGTCTGGAAAGTGATAATCTGACAAAACTGGTTGATAAAAATAATTTGAACTCCCTGTATTCCTCTGATGCGTCTGCAGCGCCTCGCGTTTATATTTCTGACCTGACCAATGATATCCTGTCCCTGTCCGACAAGCTTCAGCAGAGTAATTTTGAAGTCGACCTGCGGCGTGGAGATGTGATTCAAATCCATAATCCCGGTACCCCGGAAGCCACTCCATAAATTAGATCTACCGAATGAAAACTACTGACTTCGATTACCATCTCCCCGAAACGTCCATCGCACAGACGCCGGCCGAGCCGCGTGATTCCTCGCGGTTGCTTGTCCTACACCGGGATACCGGGAAGATCGAGCATCGCATTTTCCGGGATGTGGGCGATTTTCTGCGTCCGGGAGATGTACTGGTCGTCAACCAGACACGTGTCATCCCGGCCCGAATCTATGCCCGCAAGGAAACCGGGGGGCGGGTGGAGCTTCTTCTCCTGCGCCGCCGCGATCCGTTGACCTGGGAAGCCCTGGTCGGCGGAAAAGGCCTGCGCGTAGGCAGACGGGTGAAGGTGGAAAATGGACCCGAGGCGGAGATTATCGAAATTTTGGAAGGCTCAGAGCGGGTGATTCAATTTTCCGAACCGATCGAGCCGCATTTCGCCCAGATAGGGAATGTGCCGCTGCCGCCCTACATCCACGAAAAACTGGGCGACCCGGAGCGCTATCAAACCGTCTATGCCCGGGAGCCGGGGTCCGCGGCCGCGCCGACGGCGGGTCTCCATTTTACGCCGCGCTTGATGGAAGATCTCCAGGCCAAGGGCATTAAGATCGCTTACGTCACTCTGCATGTCGGTTTGGACACCTTCGCTCCCGTCACCGAGGAGGATCCGGAAGAACACAAAATCCATACCGAATGGTGTGAGCTGCCAGAGCAAACCGCGGCCTTGATCAATGAGGCGAAGCGCTCTGGTGGACGGGTCATCGCGGTCGGGACGACATCGGTGAGAACATTGGAATCTGCGGCTCGGGATTCGGTAGGCGACCAATCGATGATCGAGCAAAACCGGATATCGAATGGCGAATATCAGATTTCCCCTTACATCGGTGCCACGGATCTCTATATTCTGCCCGGCTACAAATTCAAAGCCGTCGATGTCATGATCACCAATTTCCACCTGCCCAAATCCACGCTGTTGATGCTGGTCAGCGCCTTCGCCGGGCGGGAAAGGATCCTGCAGACCTATCAAACTGCAGTCGAGGAAGGGTATCGCTTTTACTCGTTCGGGGACGCGATGATAATCCTTTAAGGTTCCGGCGCTCCATAAATTGTGTCAGGTACAATAACGGGCGTACGATATAGAAGAGAAACTGGCACATGACAAACAAATCCAGGCTTGAAGAACTGAATCAAGAGATCATCCAATGCCGCAAATGCGCCCGGCTGGTGGCGTGGCGGGAGGAAGTGGCCCGGGTCAAACGGAGGGCTTATATCGACCAGGAATACTGGGGCAGGCCGGTCCCCGGGTTTGGCGACCCCAATGCGCGGGTCGTCACGGTGGGACTCGCACCGGGTGCCCACGGCTCCAACCGGACGGGACGAAACTTCACAGGCGACGCCTCCGGTGCATTTTTATACCCGGCGCTGTACCGGGCCGGGTTCGCCAGCCAGCCGACGGCAACCCATCGCGGCGATGGCCTGGAGCTCAGGGATCTTTATCTGACAGCCTCCGGGCGCTGTGCCCCTCCCGCCAACAAGCCAGCGCCTTCCGAGCTGGATAACTGCCAGCCGTTTTTAGAGCAGGATCTGGAAATATTGAAGCCTCAGGTGATCGTTTGCCTGGGTTCGATAGCTTTTGCAAGGGTTATGCGGATATATTCCGTCCGCAATCCGGCCTGGAAGTTCGGGCACAGGGCCCTTTACCAGATTGAAAATGGCACCTGGGTCTTATGTTCCTACCATCCCAGCCAGCAGAACACGCAGACGGGTAAATTAACCACTGCCATGTTCGATGAGATCTGGAGCAAGGCGAAATCGCTGCTGAAATAATCACCCTCAAAGAAGCTCTGTCCTGTAATATTGTCCAGGCAGCATTTCGAAAACATTCACACACATGGGAGCACATATGAAATGGTTCAAACGCATCCTGCTGGGACTTCTAATCGTCCTGGCCGTCCTGGTCATCGGATTTGTCATCTGGGCCTTGAATCCACTGCAGCCCACGTCTGATGCACTGGCCGCGCTTGAGTCCGACGCAAAGGTCACGGTGACGCAGACAAATAACTATGTTGCATTCATGCCCGCGGATACAAAACCAACCAAGGCCTTTGTCTTTTATCCCGGCGGCCACGTGGACTATCGCGCCTATGCTGCGCCGCTCCACAAGCTCGCCGCGCAGGGATATCTGGCCATCCTTTTGCCCGTCCGTTTGAACCTGGCCTTCTTCGACATCAATGCCGCCGACCGGGCCATCCCGGATTTTCCCGAGATCCAGGACTGGGCCGTGGGCGGCCATTCGCTAGGTGGTGTCGCCGCCTCCATGTATGCGAAAAAACACGATAACCTGGACGGGATGGTGTACTGGGCCTCCTATCCGGCAGACGATGCGCTGAAAAACTCAAAGTTGGAATTTACATCCATTTATGGGACACTCGACATGGGTGGCGTGAAGCAATTCCAGTCGTCTGCCACGTTGCTGCCCTCGGATACGAAATTTGTTGTGATCGAAGGCGGCAACCACTCCCAATTTGGAAATTATGGCCTGCAGCCGGGCGATAATGTGGCTACGATACCCTGGCAGGAACAGCAGGCTCAGGCCGTGGATGCAACCGCCCGACTTTTGGACTCGTTGGGCCAGTAGGCTTGAGATGAAGTGTCAAAAATCATTTTGACGAGGATAAGAAAATAAAATGGGCAAGTTAATTACACCGGGGGAGCCGGCACCTGATTTCGAACTTGAGGATGTGCAGGGCCGGCGGGTTCGCTTATCTGATTTCCGCGGAAGGCCTGTGATGCTGGCCTTCCTGCGAGGCTTTCAATGACCGTACTGCCGCGCGCAGTTGGCGCGCCTCACAAATGACTACGAAAGGTTTACCAGCCGCAACGTGTTGATCCTGGCGATCGGGCCCAATCCCCCGGCGACCTTCGAGCAATACTGGCGCAATGAAAAGATTCCCTTCACCGGCCTGCCCGATCCCGATCACCGGGTCGCATTGCAGTACCGGCAGGAGGTGAACCTCTTCAAGCTGGGACGGATGCCGCTGAACTGTGTGGTGGATGCGAATGGCTTTATCCGCTATGCTCATTATGGGAGTTCCATGAAAGATATTCCCTCCACGGAGGAAATGCTCCAGGTAATAGATGAGCTGAACGAGTCATCCAACTGACATGGCACCTGGCAAAATTGCATTCCTGGGCTCAGGCGAGACCTCTCTGGCGGGGGGCCGCATTTTTGAATCGCTGGTCCGCGATCTCAAGGAGCCCCTTCGTATCGCATTGATGGAAACACCTGCCGGCTTCGAGTTGAACTCCGCCCAAGTGGTCGGCCGTGTTGGCGAGTTCATGTCCTCCCGCTTGCAGAATTATAAGCCTGTCGTGGACGTTATCCCGGCCCGTAAAAAGAACTCGGCCTTTAGCCCGGACGACCCTGAGATTATCAAGCCTCTTCTATACGCCAATATGATCTTCATGGGACCAGGCAGTCCAACCTACGCCATCCGCCAGCTGAAGGATTCGCTGGCCTGGGACGTGATCCGTGCCCGGCATCGGCTCGGCGCGACGCTGGTCTTTGCCTCCGCGGCGACGATCTCGGTGGGCGCTCACGCGCTGCCTGTGTATGAAGTCTACAAGGTTGGGCAGGATGTGTACGTGGTGGATGGGCTTGACTTCTTTAGAGATTTTGGCCTGGAGCTCTCGTTTGTGCCGCACTGGAACAACGCCGATGGCGGCGTGGACCTGGATACCAGCCGCTGCTTTATCGGCATGGATCGCTTTGCAGACTGGTGCGGCATGGTCCCGGATGAAAATACAACGGTCGGGCTGGACGAACACACGGGCATCATCCTTGATTTCGAAAAAGGGATCTGTGAAGTCAGTGGTGTCAGCTCGGTCTCGCTGGTCCGCCTGTGCGTCCCTGAAATGCATCCTTCAGGCTCCACGTTTGACCTGAAGGAGCTGGGCGATATTCAGATCCCCGATCCGCTTGAAAAGAATATTTCTGCGCCTGTATGGCAGATGGTCTGCAACCCGCCTCCACTCGAGGAAGGGATACCCGAACATGTGCTTGCGCTGGCCGATCAACGCCTGCAGGCACGGGCGAACAAGCGCTGGGAAGAGTCCGACCGTCTGCGGACGGAGATCGCCGCCCAGGGCTGGATGGTCCAGGACTCGAAGGACGGGTATAAGCTCGTAAAAATATGAAAGGTTATCAGTCACGCGTCAGGCGTGACTTTTTTATAATATGCAAGTGGGATACAATAAATTAAGGTTGAGATGTTAAAGCCTCGTGAATTCTTTTCGGGGATACTTTCACATCAATTCTGCAACCTCCGCTAGGTCGGAAGGAGATTCCCATGCGTGCAGTCGATATCATCATCAAAAAGCGAGACAGGCAGGAGCTGACCCTGGAAGAGATCGAGTTTTTTGTACGCGGCTTTACCAACGGCGACATCCCCGATTATCAGACATCGGCCTTCGCCATGGCGATCCTGCTCAATGGCATGACGCCGCGCGAGACCACCGACCTGACCCTGGCCATGGCTCACTCCGGCTCCATGCTCGACCTGCACGACGTGGTCGACCTGGCGGTGGATAAACATTCCTCGGGCGGCGTGGGCGATAAGACGACATTATCCGTGTTGCCGATCGTCGCGGCCTGCGGGCTGCCGGTGGGGAAGATGTCTGGCCGCGGTCTCGGCTTCAGTGGGGGAACGCTCGACAAGCTGGAATCGATCCCCGGCTATCGCGTGGACCTGTCCACTGAGGAGTTCAAGCAACAGCTCAAGGACAAAGGGATCGTGCTTACCGGCCAGTCCCTTGACCTGGCACCGGCGGATGGAAAGCTTTACGCCCTGCGGGACGTGACCGGGACGGTGCAGTCCACCCCGCTGATCGCCTCCTCGATTATGTGCAAGAAGCTGGCTGCCGGCGCGCAGGCCATTCTGCTGGACGTCAAAACCGGGCTGGGGGCCTTCATGGAAACGCTGGACGAAGCCCGCCAGCTCGCAAACCTGATGACCGATATTGGCAGGCTGGCGAACCGGGATGTGGTCGCTTTGCTTTCAGATATGAACCAGCCGCTCGGGAACGCGGTCGGAAATTCCCTGGAAGTCGTAGAGGCGATCGATATGCTCAATGGACGCGGCCCGGAAGATTTTGCCGAGCATTGCCTGTATGTCAGTGCCCATATGCTCGTCCTTGGCAAGCGTGCCAGCGACCTGAACGAAGGCCGGGCTAGGGCTGAAAATTCGATCGCGGATGGAAGCGCTCTGGAAAAGCTGCGGATCCTGGTCCAGGCGCAGGGCGGCGACGTTGCGTATATCGATAATCCGGCCAAATTCCCGCAGGCCCAGTATGTGGAGGTGGTGAAATCGCCGAGAAGCGGGTACCTGTCTGAGGTCCAGGCGAGAACCGTGGGGGAGGCGGCGGTGACCCTGGGTGCAGGCCGGGCCAGGAAATCCGATCCCGTGGATCACGCTGTGGGCTTCCTCATCCACCACAAGGTCGGGGACCGGGTCGAGGCGGGCGAGCCGCTGTTCACCATCCATGCAAATGAGGAGGCGAAGCTGTCTGAAGCGCGGGGAGCCGTCCTGGCGGCGCACAAATTCAGCGACGAGCCGGTCGATAAGCTTCCGCTTTTCTATAACTAAGGCTTAATTAATTGAAATTTCGCCTCAATACTTGCAATATTCTCTGGAATGGGGCATACTTGCCATAGGAGTATAAACTTTCATGGCTAAAGTTTCCTTGCGCGCTTATAACCGAGAAATCGAGACGATGATCGACCGCGGGCAGTTTGACGAGGCCATCGCGCATTGTCGTCATATCTTAAAGACCTATCCCAAACACCTTGAAACCTACCGCCTGCTGGGGAAGGCGTACCTCGAATCCAAGCGATACGACGATGCCGTGGATATTTTCTCACGCATCCTGACCGCTGTGCCCAATGACTTCGTTGCCCAAGTGGGGATGAGTATTATCCGGGACGAAGAGAAGAACCTGGACGAAGCCATCTGGCATATGGAACGCGCCTTCGAGACCCAGCCGTCCAACCCGGCCATCCAGGGTGAGCTGCAGCGTCTGTACGGGCGCCGTGACGGTATGAAGCCGCCGCGCATCCGCATGACGCGCGGGGCGCTGGCGAACATGTATGTGCAGGGCGAGCTCTATCCGCAGGCGATCTCTGAGATCAAGAATGTCCTGAAGGATGATCCGGAACGCGCCGACATGCAGGCACTCCTGGCCCGTGCCCTCTATAAGAACGGCGTCAAAAATGAGGCAGCCGATGTTGCTTCTGCCCTTCTGCGTCGTTATCCATATTCACTGGATGCAAACCGGGTGCTGGTCGAGGCCCTGGGCTCCGAACATCCCGAGAACGCCCAAATCTACCGCCAGCGCGTGTTTGAGCTGGATCCGTATGCAGCTCAGGTTGCGGGAAGTATCTTTCTGGCCCACGAAGTTTCAGATGCAGCGGTCAATATCGACCGACTGGATTGGGATGGACGACCGGTCGCCCTGGCGCCCGATTGGAAAGATTCCCAGGCGATCAGCCTGGAGACCGGCTCCAACCAGCCGGACTGGTTGAGCGAGCCCTCCAGTTTCGGAGGGATTGAGTCAGAACCTACCTCCGGTATTGGTACAACTCCCTCTGAGGAAGCAGCGAGTTTCGGCAGCATCGTATCCCCATCAGCTTCGATGTTTGGAGCTACGCCTGAACCCTCCCCTGCAGAGCCTGCCGAGACGATCCCCGATTTCCTGCGCGCGGCCGGTTGGGGAGCCGCGACCGGCGCATTCGATGAAAGCAAGTCCGCCCTTGGCGAGGAACAGGAAAAAACCGCTGAGCCGATCGAACAGGGAGACCTGCCAGACTGGGTCAAGGCGATGAAGCCGCCTGAAACGCAAGCCCCTGCATCAAAGGAGGAAGAAGAGGAGATTCCCGATTGGATCAAATCGATTGGGATGGGAGCCATCGCCTCCCAGGCGTTCGATAAAAAGGAACAGCCTGCCGACGAGCAGGTACCCGGCGCGAATGATTCCACCCAGTGGCTGACGGCTGCAGAGAGCAATCCTTCGCCCGCACCCCAGGACGATCAATCCACTGAATTGGCCTGGTTGAAAAACCTGGATGAGACAGAGGCAAAAGCCGAACCTGCTGCCGGGACTGAAGATGTCGATTGGCTCAAGAGTCTTGGCGTTTCACAGACGATGCCCTCTTCTGAGGACCAACCCGATTGGTTGAAGGGATTGGGTGAGCCGGGGACTCCGGTCGCTGAATCCCAGCCGGAGGATGACGATTGGATCAAGAGTCTGAATACTCCAGAAGCATCTCCCTCCACGGAACAGCAACCTGACTGGCTGAAAGGGCTGGGTGAGCATCAGGCGGCTGCGCCAGCTGAAGAACCCGAAGATCTCGACTGGCTGAAGGACCTCGCTGGGCCGGAGGAAACATCCTCCTCCATCGAACAACAGGAGCAGCCGGACTGGTTAAAAGGACTGGGCACGCCTGAAGAAGAGACGGCATCCTTCCATACCGAAGAAGAGGCACCCGATTGGTTGAAGAGTCTGGGCGAGCCTGAATCGACTCCCTCCTCTGCCAGTGAGGATCATCCGGACTGGCTCAAGGGGCTGGCAATGGCCGGCGCCGTTGGAGCCGTATCCCATTTGGCCAAGGACGATGAATCCCAGGAGAAGGAAACTCCTTCTGCTGCTTCGGGCGGCGAAGACGAGTTTCTCAACCAGTTGTCTGAAGAGCCCGTGTTGCCAACCCCGCCGGAAGCCAGGACGCCTGGGATGGATTTGGGTAAGCTGGGCACGTCTGAACAGGAACAGGATGATTCCTTTGCCTGGCTGGAAAGCCTGGCTGCCAAACAGGGCGCCACGGAGGGTCTGCTGACCAAACCCGAAGACCGCCTGGATGAGGAGCCGGATTGGGTCAAGCAGGCCAAGGGTTTGAAAGGGGAAACCCCTGCTTTCCCACCGCCGGCCGCTCAACCTGCGGCCAGCCTGGAGGATCTTGGCAAGAGCGAGCAGGACCAGGATGATTCCTTTGCCTGGCTGGAGAGCCTGGCTGCCAAACAGGGCGCCACGGAGGGTCTGCTGACCAAACCCGAGGATCGCCTTGAAGAGGAACCGGACTGGGTCAAACAGGCCAGGGATCTCAACCAACAGTCCCTCCCGCCGGCCGCTGTTCCTCAGGCAGAGCCTGAACTTGAAGAACCTGCGAAACCTACCGAACCGGAAGCGCAGGCCGAAACCGCGCAGCCCGTGGACGAGGTCGAAGCCTGGTTGAGGAACCTCGAAGGAGAAAAATTAACCCTCGAGCCTGAATCTGAAGGCGACGAGACCGGCATATGGATGATGAATGCCCTGGACGAGACGGAGACTCCGTCTGGGAAAGAGGCGGCTGTGACAGAGCCCGCCGCCGAGGTGCCGGATTGGATGAAAAATATCCAGGAGGGGCAGGAAGAGAAATCGACGGCGATCTTTGCCGAGGAAGCGGAACTTGAGTCCACCTGGATGCCTCCTGCAGAAGAACCCGAACCCGTCGCCGAGTCAAAGGCGGAGGATACGCTCCCGAGCTGGTTAAGCGAGCTGGACCGGGAAGAGAACAAGGTTTCAACACCGTCCAACACGGAGGATCTCCCAGACTGGCTGCTGGCTGAGGAGACGGCTCCCGGCAATCCTGAGCCGACCATCTTCTCGGATTGGAAACCGGTTGAGGAACACCCTGAAGGGGAAATCCCTGCGGTGTCGCTTGAGATGGCTGAGGCGGAGACCGTCCTGGAACCCGAACAGCCGCAGGCGCAGCCGGAACCGGAGCCTGTGATGGAGATCCCGCTGGCGCAGACTGCGCCTCAACCGGAACCCGCTCCCCGCCATGAAACAGCCGCGCCGGCCACCGCTGCCGCGGACCCGGTCCTGACGATGGCCCGTAACGAGCTTTCCCGCAATAACCTCCAGGGATCACTTGACTCCTATGGCAAGCTCATTAAAAAAGCCCGCTACCTTGATGAGGTGATCTACGATTTACGCGACGCGTTGTACCGCTATCCGGTGGATGTGAACCTCTGGCAGTCGCTCGGCGATGCCTACATGCGTGCCAACCGCCTGCAGGATGCACTGGACGCCTATACCAAAGCGGAGGAATTGCTGCGCTAACAGCAGGAGATTTTATAGATCCCTGTATATAATATAAGATATCTGGGGCGGGATCACATCCCGCCCTACGAATTTTTTTCTCTGGAGGAATCACTGTGGAAAGATCGCTCGTCTTAGTCAAGCCCGATGGTGTGCAGCGTGCCCTGATCGGGGAGGTTATCTCACGCTTGGAGCGCCGCGGGCTGCGCCTTGTTGCCGCGAAGTTCATTCAGGTCAGCAGGGAACTCGCTGAAACCCATTATGCCATCCATAAAGGAAAGCCGTTTTACGATGGCTTGATCGCCTACATTATCTCAGCCCCGGTCATGGCCATGGTCTGGGAGGGACCCAACGCGGTCGCCGCCATCCGCCAGACGATGGGAGCGACGCGTCCCACCGAGGCCGCGCCCGGCTCGCTCCGCCACGACTTTGCCCTGGAAGTCGGCCGGAACCTGACCCACGCCTCTGACACTGTGGAGAACGGCGAGAAGGAAGTCGCTCTCTGGTTCAAGCCGGAAGAGCTGGTAGATTGGAACCGCGACGTGGATCGCTGGGTGTTTGAGAAGTAGGAGAAAGAGATTCGAGATCAGAGAGCAGATAATGAGGATTACATCCCGCAGTCCGAGAGACTGTGGGATGTTTTTATTGATTTACATGAATGGACATGGCTTTGTCCGTCACATTCAGCCTTAACTGGTCCAGGTGCGAGATCACGATGTCAGCCTGGCTGAGTGCTTCTTTTGCCAGCGTGGAACTTACACCGATCACTCTCATCCCGGCGGATTTCCCTGCCTGAATTCCTGCAGGCGCATCCTCGACGACGATACAATCAGATGGATCCAGGTGCAGACGCTTGGCTGCGAGCAGATAGCCATCGGGCCTGGGTTTCCCAGCCTGTACATCATCGGCAGTGATAAACACTTCCGGAATGGGTAGACCCACATGTCTCATGCGAGCCGTGGCAACTCTCACGGTGCCTGATGTAACCACTCCCCATTGCCTTGGAGATAGCTGGTGGATGAGCTCCAATGCATTGGAGTAGGGCCTCACTCCTTCCATATCCAGAATTTCCTCAGTCTCGAGTACCCGGTATTCCTCCTGCGATGAAAGATGCGGCGCCACCAGTCGGATCGTTTCCTCCGCCATGCGCCCGTGCATGACCTCCAGGAGATGTTGCGTATCCAGATTTTTTCTCCTGCCCCATTCCAGCCATAGCCGCTCGACGCGCGAGGCCGAGTCGACCAGGGTTCCATCCAGATCAAACAGGATGGCTTTACAGTTCAAAGTTATCATATCTATTCCGTCTTTTTTGGTTTGATTTACCGGTAGGGTATAGTGTAAGGATCGTACGGTGATTGCCGTGACAACCGCGTGAAGTTCACGAAGGGTCCATCCGCAACTTTTTCAGCGCGAATAGGTACAGGCCCAGGACGAGAAACGGGATCCAGAAGAACCAGACATCACTGGGAGTGGGGAGGCGCATCAGGTAGGCCAGCAGGTTCGCAAGAATCAATACAATCACGATGATTCTTGAAACAGCCGCGGGGAATTCACCTCTTGCCACCCACGCCAGCAGACTCAGGATGGGGAACAGCAGCATGACCTGATCATAACTCCAGCCAATGGGCGAGACGATCAAGCCGACCGTTAGAGACAGATCGATGAATCTACGCCGCTCCCAGGTTTTTCCCTTGAGCCACCACCAAAGAACCCCGATCAGTAGAGCGACCAGCCAGAGCGCCTTGCCAATTGCCTTTTCGCCGAAAAGCACCAGCAGCCCGTTAAGGGTCGGGGTCTCCCGGACATTGCTCATGCCGGATGTGACCACAACAAGCGAGCTCTGGATCCAGGAAGGGATGAACGCAGACAGGATGGCAAAACAGAATAACAAAACGACCCCAAACCCCGCGAGAACCTTCCAATCCTTTTTACGCAGCAGATCCAAAAGAAGGATGGGCAGAGTCAGGATGACAAGATGAGGCTTGATGGTCGTCAGCACCAGGCTGGCGCCGGCCAGATAGGGCTTGTTCGATTTGCTGAGGTAGAGGAACAATGCCAGCCCCAGCACTTCCAGAAAGTTGATCTGCCCAAAGATCAGGGAATAGACCGACATGGAAAAGCTGAGTGCAGCCACGAGGGGAATCCAGTTGCGGGAATCGGCACGATCCCTGATGCGCAGGCTGCTGGAGAAGCTAACCAGTATATTCAGGATCAGCCAGTAGAAAACGGCCCGGGGTCAGCATGTGTCGTCAGGCTGCGCTCGATCTCCCCAAGCCGGAC
>JBLMZU010000311.1:0-3764 GCA_050258995.1 Bacteroidota bacterium | reverse complement strand
CTCGATCGCACAATGACGTACATCTTCCGCTTTCAATTCATATTGCGGTATCATCGCCCTGGGCTCCTTCAGTCTGGTTTCGTGTCGTAACTTAACCTTGACCGAAGGTGCCCTTTTTGTCAATCACTTCTGTGATTTACTGAAATTGGTTTATGGATCGACCATCGGGAGGCCTTTAATGGTATTTACCCCCAGCTCCTATCCACCCATAGCCTTCGATTTTATGCAGCCTATTATCTGATGATCGGACGCACGTCGATGAGTGCTGCACGCACTACAACACGACGAAGATATGCACCTGTCTTTTCATCATACGTATCACAGGTGATAAGCGTTAGGAATGATTTTTCTTCATGCTTCATCACGCTGGCATCATGGGGAGATACATAAGCATTGGATACAACTTTGTAAGTGTAGCGATACCCTGCGTTAATGACGAAGATGTATTCTCCAACGCCGAGAGCCTTCAACCTGGAAAATACTCCAGGTTTTCCATCCGCGTTGACAACGTGCCCTGTCAACACACTATTGCCTTTCCAGGTGGGATAAGCGGTTCCATTTAGCCATCCGGTTTGATCCTGCAGCCAGGAAACATCCCAATTTCCATCCTTGAACGCTACTCCTACAATAGGCGTCTTCACCTTAATGACGGGGATCTCAAGGGTAAGTTCTGTTTCATCATAGGCCGGACTAGATGCGACATCCAAGTTTGTCACAATACCAGGGGCAAAACCTGTCAGTGGAATGCGAAAGGCATTGGCCGCCGAGGCAACCGGCTTCGGGGTATGACCACCTCCCCCGCCTCCGCCAACCGAACCGGCTATCACGACCAATGTATCAGTAGCGGAAGTGTGATTCGTGGCACCCTGACCCGAGCTGAGCGTTCCTTCCGGGATGGTGTTTTGGTAACTTCCAGGCTGGCTGCTCGTCACACTGACTACAATGCTGCACGCGGAACTCGCCGCCAAAGATCCATTTGTCAATGCAATCATTTGAGTCCCTGCCTCAGCCAACAAGTCTCCGCCACAGCCATTGACTGGAGTAGGCGCGGGCGGATTGGCGATCACAAGCCCGGCAGGAAGAGTTCCCGGCAGTGTATCCTTTAACCCCATTCCACTCAAAGAAACATTTCCAGTATTCTGGATGGTAATTGTGAGCAATGAATAAGAGCCAACAACAATTGGATTGGGGGAAAAAAACTTGCTGACACTCGCGCCCGGCAAATTGGTCAAAGAGGCCTCTGCCGGATCCGGATTACTTGCTCCATTTAAAGTTGTTACTGCATTGGCAGGAATGATATTTGTCCGATTGCCGTTGACGATCATTGTCGCGTTAAGAGTCAACGTACAAGTCCCGAAGGCAGGAAGGCTTCCACCGCTAAAAGAGACAGAACCGGCCCCCGCAATCCCGCTGAGTGTCCCGCCACAAGTGCCCGCATTAAAGTTTAGAGGATTTGCAAGAATCATACCGCCCGGCATGTTGTCAGTAAATGCGATTTCAGTCAGTGCAGCCGAACTGGGGTTGATCAACTGGATACTCATGGTCGAGGCGGCACCGCCAAAGACGGTCAATGGGTCAAAACCCTTGACTAAAGTAATGGATAGATTGCCACCGCCAGTAACCGTCAACGTAGAGGTCAGGGTCCCCGCCGGAACCCGGTTTTCCGTATTGGTGATATTGGCGGGAGAAATGGTATTGGTATGCAGGCCTAGTGTAGTACTGGTTACATATACGTCGATTCTGCATCGCTGCCCGGCAAGGACCAGCCCATTCGTCAGGGTAATCGTCGTTGCCTTGTTGGGAGCATCCAGCACAGCCGCCGGGCCGCAGCCAGTGATTGCCGGAGAAGTTGAATTGCTCACCGTCACATCAGCAGGAAGGTTATCTGTGACCGAGAAATTTGTCAGGTCGGTGTCACTTGGCGCGAAGATATCGATCCTCAATCTGGAGTTGCCCCCCACTTCGATCGAGGCAGGTGAAAACGACTTTGTTCCTGCCATCTCGGACCCACTGAAGATCACATTGGCATTTGCCGGAAACAGGTTGCCAACGCCTTGTTCGGTTGTTAGCCCGCCAACAGGGATGGTATTCGAAAATGTTCCGGAAGATGTGCCCTCGGAAGCAGTAACCCGGATCGAGATCGAACAGGTCCCCGGGGCGGTTGGGCTTCCAGCAGGAATAGTGCCGCCAGAAACATGAATACTGGTCGAGGTTGTGGAAATCGTCCCACCACACGTATTTGCCGTTACGCTGACAACAGTCAATGGGGCCGGTAAATTATCTGTAAAATCCACACCCGTGTACGGGGAAGCCTTTGGATTCTGCAGAGTGATGATCAGCGCAGTCGTCCCTCCTGCCGAAAAAGTGGAGGGTGAAAACCGTTTCGCAACGCCAATTTCCTGTGCGCTTAACCGCGCGGTCGCTGCAGTCGCATTCGTAAGACCCTGCTGGGTCTGGAGCGAATTGGCAGGGATCCGGTTGGTGTAAGCTCCCTGTATATTCGAGCTGACATTGACAGTGATCGTACAAGTTGAGCCTGGCGCAATTGCGCCATTATTCAGCGATACAGATGTGCCACCGCTCACAGCGGTCAACAAGGCTGAGACGCCACAGCCTGTCAGCGTAGGTGAAACCGGATTGGCTAGAAAAACCTCGATAGGAAGATTATCCGTCAGTGAGACCCGGGTCAAGGTTTTGCTGGGTTCATTATTCCTGATCACGATGGAAAGTTGGCTGGTTCCCCCGGTCCAAATGGTCCCCGGGCTAAAACTTTTAGTGAGTGAAGGGAGCGGGGTCTCGGCAACGTTTATCGTCGCACTGGCAGGGCTTGTGTTGGTAATGTCGGTGCCCTCGCCTGTGGAAGTTAACGCACCGGCTGGAATGGTATTGATAAGGTTTCCTGCGATCGTCGCAGTCACATTGACGGAGACTGTACACGACCCGGGAGCAATCCCAAGCTGCGCAGGGACCGTACCTCCGCTTAATGAAAAGCGGGTCGAGCCAGCTACCGCCGTTACGATACCTCTGCAGGAATTGGTTAATCCCACCGGGCTGGCAATGGCAAGTCCGGGCTGAACCCCGATCAAATCATCCGTCCAGGAAGCATTGATCAATTGAAATGCATTGGGATTATAGATGGTCACATTGAGGCGGGATACTCCGCCAGCGACAATAGAGATCGGCGAAAAACTCTTGTTCATCTCTGCTGGGAAAGAAAGGACCTGGGCAGCCGCACTTCTCCCCGGAGCCAGGAACATCGAAACAATAAGTGTCCCCACCAGAAATGGTACAACTGATTTTTGCATTTTTCATCCTTTGCATACCAATAATTGACAGAAGGTACCAACACAACAACCTGCCCTGGAAAATTTTTCACAAAGTGGAATTTATAAATACTGATCTGCCGCCGGTCTCTTTGGAGACCTGGTCTCACAACCCAACGCTCCAGGAACTTTCCAGCCCACGACAGTGCACCGGCATGGCGGTTTCCCCTTTGGGCATGGCTTCACTCGCAGGAATCCGAGCGGGCTCAAAGATCGCCAGTCACTGGAGTCTGACCTGGCTTGGCCTGATGCTACTTACTGCGACCACCTGCCAGATGACGTCCATCGACATGTTGATCGCTGTTTTAGAGGATGGTTCGTCGTATCGAAGTGGCGGTTTCAAAAGAAGGGGACCATGCAATGCTCGAAAAGGCAGCCCGAATCGTGATACTTTTCGTGCCCGTGTAGTACTGCTCATCAGAGCAAGAAAGCCTTGTAGGC
>JBLMZU010000310.1:0-3187 GCA_050258995.1 Bacteroidota bacterium | reverse complement strand
TGCAGTCGACCGGCTGGGGGATGTGGCCGGAAAATCGGTTGCCGTGATCGGGTTGGGTTCCATCGGCCTGTTCTTCTGCTGGCTGCTTCGAAAACGCGGCGCTGCCCGCATCGTGGGCATTGATCCGCTGATACAGCGCTGTGAGGTCGCTTCCAGGTTGGGAGCAGACCAGGTCATCCCAAAACGCAGCATCGAGATCCTGCACGAGGCCCGCCAGGATCCGGATGGCTGGAATGCGCCGGATATCTGTATCGAAGCCGTTGGCCATCAGATGGAGACCCTGAACGATTGTCTTGGCCTTGTCAGGTATCGGGGGACTGTCCTGGCGTTTGGTGTCCCGGACCAACCCGTGTATGCGATCGAATACGAAACTTTTTTTCGCAAGAATGCCCACCTGATCGCCTGCGTGACGCCGGACTGGAGCGAGTACCTGGCCAAAGCCCGGGATGTCTTTTTACCTGCCTGCACTGAATTGGAAGCACTGGTCACGCATCGCTTTCCGATTCAGGCGGCCGGCGAGGCATTTACCATGTATGAAAGACACGAGGCTGGCATCCTCAAAGCCATCATTAACATGTCGGAATGGGGATGAACATTGGAAACGATCACTGATCTTGAAAAGCCTGCTGAAACCGATTATCTCAACTGCATCCGCTGTGGGTTGTGCCTGTCCGTGTGTCCCACCTACCGTGAGTACCTAAACGAGACCACCTCACCGCGCGGACGTGTGGCGCTGGCCCGCAAAGGGCTGGAGGGCGAGCTCGAGCTCAGTCCCAACCTGATCGAGCAGATGTACAGCTGTTTTGCCTGCATGGCCTGCAACGAAGTCTGCCCGGTCGGCATCCGTCCCGCCGACCTGACGCTGGCCATGCGCTTCGTGCAGGAGCAGAGACAGCCGGCGGCCTGGAAGAAGACATTGTTCGAAGGATTGATCCCACGTGCGGAGCGAATGGAAGCCGCGACCTGGCCGCTACGTTTATATGAGCGGCTGGGGATCCGCCGCCTGGTATATGCGCTGGGACTGAAACGCCTCCTGCCCAAAAAACTGCGCGACCTGGAGTCCATGCTGCCGCGTCTGCCGCAGCGCCCGTTGAGACAGATATTACCTGAAGTCACTCCGGCACGCGGCGATCTGAAATACCAGGTCGGTTTTTTTCTGGGTTGTGCACAAAGCCTGATGTTTGCAGACGAAAGCATGGCAACGGTGCGAGTCCTGAGTCGCAATGGTTGCTCGGTTGTGACGCCGAAGGAAGTGAAATGCTGCGGCATGCCGGCGCATGGATACGGCCGCCTGGACCTGGTACGGGAACAGGCCAGGCATAATATTTCCGTCTTTGAAAAACAAAACCTGGATGTGATTGTCACCGACTGCGCCACCTGCGGCTCCACGCTAAAGGAATATGGCGCCTATTTGAAGGACGATCCGGAATGGTCTGAGAGGGCAGCGACGTTCAGTGCGAAGGTCAGGGACGTGAGCGAGTTCCTGGGGGAGATTCCGCTTGAGAAGCCAAAAGGCAAAGTTGAGGCCCGCGTCACATATCACGATCCCTGTCATCTACGGCGCGCTCAGAAGGTCTGGAAGCAGCCGCGTGAAATCATGCAGCTTATCGATGGGCTTGAGTTTGTCGAGTTGCCGGAAGCTGACTGGTGTTGTGGCTCGGCGGGAAGTCAGCTGATCACGCACTATGAGACATCGCTGCATGTGCTGGACCGCAAGATGGACAACCTGGAAGGGATAAAAGCTGATGTGATTGCTTCCGGTTGCCCGGGCTGCCAGATGCAGCTCAATACCGGAATTCAAAAACGCGGGCTGAATGTGCGGGTCGTTCATCCCATTACTCTGCTGGACGAAGCTTACGAGGCTGATAATGAATGATCAATTCATCGAACAGTTGATTGCTATTGCAGGCAAAAAGAATGTGCTCAGTACGCCGGAGGATCTGGCAGTCTACAGTTACGATGGCACATTTGCGGAAGGAAGTCCGGATATAGTCGTTCTACCCGCCACCACAGAAGAGGTCAGCCTGGTGGTGAAGCTGGGCGCGGAAGCCCGCGTCCCGATCGTGGCGCGCGGCATGGGGTCCGGGCTGGCTGCGGGCTCGATCCCCTATCAGGGCGGTGGGATGGTCGTCAGCCTGACACGGATGAACCACATCCTGGAGATCGATATGGAGAATGCCACGGTCAGGACCGAGGCGGGCGTGGTCACCGCGGACCTGCAGGCGGCGGTGGAAAAAGTGGGCTTGTTCTACCCGCCCGACCCCTCCAGCATCAAACATTCCACCATCGGCGGAAATATTGCCTGCAACGCGGGTGGGCCGCGCTGCCTGAAATACGGCGTGACGGGCGATTATGTCCTGGGCCTGACCGTGGTACTGGCCGATGGGCGCATCCTCAAGACCGGTGGTAAGCCAATCAAGGATGTGACCGGCTACGATCTGAACGGGCTATTCACCGGCTCCGAAGGGACTTTGGGACTCATCACCGAGGCGCTCCTTCGGCTGGTGGCTAAGCCGCGTTATGCCAAAACAGCGTTGGCGGAATTCGCCTTCCTGCATGATGCCTCCCGTACGGTCAATGCGATCCTGATGGCCGGAATCGTTCCCGCCTCCCTGGAGTTGATGGACCAGACCGCCATCGTCTGCATTGAGGAAGCAATGCACCTGGGCTTGAACACCAATGTGGCAGCATCACTGATCATCGAGACCGATGGGGCCGACGAGCAAACCACGATCAATGAGATCGAAGCTTGCGGCAGGATCTGTAGGGAGACAGGTGCGCAATCAGTCAAGCTCGCCCAGACCGAATCAGAGCGCGCCAGCTTATGGAAGGCCCGCCGTTCCATTTCTCCTTCCCTGGCACGCAAATCCCCGAACAAGCTGGGAGAGGACATTACCGTGCCGCGCAGTGCCATCCCGGATGTGGTGCAGCGCCTGCGGACGATCAGTGCAAAACATGGCCTGCCCATCGTGATCTTTGGGCATGCCGGGGATGGAAATCTGCACCCTAACATTCTCTTCGATAAGCGCGATCCGGAGCAGTGGCACAAAGCCGAGGAAATGGTCGCGGAAGTCTTCGATGCATCCCTGGCCGTAGGGGGGACGCTCTCCGGGGAACACGGCGTCGGGGTGCTAAAGCGTCCATATCTGGAGCAGGCCCTCGGCCCGGTATCGATCGATGTGCAGCG
>JBLMZU010000309.1:0-3198 GCA_050258995.1 Bacteroidota bacterium | reverse complement strand
GGTGTGTCTCTCGCCACCAGGCCAAAACTCTGCTGGCCGAATAAGTCATAACATGCGAGCGCCCCTACGCCAACTTCTACTTCGACAGTGATTTTTTCGCCGGGTGAAAACACCGAAAAATGTCTTTGGACGTAATGGAAAGCATCCATGACCGGGAGCATGCCATTGATAATGGTGCTGGGTTCGAACAGATACTTGAAACAATACTCTTCCAGTGTCAGCGTTTCGGGATGATGAAACCGCAGCGACCGCACAGAAGGCGAGAGCGTGAAAGTCACTTGAACGGAGTCGTCCAGGCTCGGCATATCTTTCCGGAAGCATAACTTGCAGGTGCTGTGTGACTCAAGGCTATGCAGATCCCGCAGACTCTGGCTGATCCTGCCGCAGCAGGCGCAGATGACGTCCCATTCCATATAGAAGAGCCCGGCCTTCGCTCCATGCAGGAATAAGTCTATGGCTTCATACTCGTCCACACTTTTCTGTATGGCCCATTGGAGAGGACTGACGCGAAACAAGTCTTCATCATTCGCAGTACGGATGAAATTTTCCAGTTTGGAAATCACCCTGGGATTCCAGTTCCGCGCGCGTTCAACCTTCGCCAAACCTTCTTCAAGATACTCATCATTGACTTTGAAATCCATTTTTACCTCTAAACGGGTTGGTGATGACTTGGCGAAAACGAAATCAGGGACGCCTACAGCCTATATTCCAGATGCCAGGCATGGAGAATACCTGCAGTTGTGTAAGTGGGTCTTTGAACGGGTGCAGCTCACCACCCAGAAAAAAAGAAATCCGCCCATCAAAGCAGCGGGCCATCATCACCTTCGATCATCGAGAAGCGCATCAACGGTTTGAACCGCTCACTCGTCCTTCGTTCGGGTGAATTCTTCTTTGGCTAATTGTGCAGCCAATGCCATGGCTTTATCGTAGTGATGCTGGGTGATCAGCACATATTTAAGGGCGGCGCTGCGGATGAAGCGCGGAATGGACATGTGCATCCTGAGTGAATCATGGACGCGCGTGCCGCCATCCGGCAGGGCTTCAAAACGTATCGTTTCCGTAAAAGCGTGTCTGCCTTTCTCAAAGGAATGCGCAGTGTAATATTCAAATGGATGCCAGTCCATCATTACTTCGGTGCTGATCGATTTGCCGTGCGCGCAGTGATTGCTCGAACCGATGCCGGGCCGCCCACGCGGTCGATCGCCTGCTGACCAGGTCACATGACCGCCGTTCCAGACATTGCGCTTGTCCGGGTCGTGGATCCATTCCCAGGTTACCGAGGGAGGCGTAGAGAAGTCAATATGGAGAGTAAGGTCCGCATCCCTTTCGTCGAGAATGATGCGGCGCGATTCGGTGATTTCCTGGTAGCGCTGATGCATATTGACGTTGAAGGTTTTGATCTCGCCAAGATGTTCATACTCCTCCATCTGGACAAAGGCATTGCCAAGATTCAAACCGATATGGTTGACGCACTGTTCCGTGACCATCATATAGGCCCGCCATCCGGTCGCTTCTGTGACGTGGTTTTTGGTGCGGCGGTGAATCAGGTCCACATCCGAGCCGACGAGCTCCCTGATGGTGGCGACCCTTTGTTGAATGTAGTCGCCGCAGTGTATGAAGAATTTCAGGTCAAGTGATGGGATGTTACGGCAGGCATTGCAGGTACAGGTAGTAGCGCGCTTCATGGAAAGCTGTTTATCGCGAAACGCGACATACATGGATTCGACGAAATCGACCAGCGTGTCGCCGCGCACAAATACTTCCGTTGGCGCATATGCAAACACAGCGTCGCCTTCCAGCTTGGAGATGGTCATTGTGGGCTGGAACCGGTTCACCAATAGCTCAAGCAGTTCCGATAGGATCTCGTGAGAGTGTTCGAGCTCTGTTTTAGCAACGAAAGAGGTATATCCCGATATGTCTGCAATGACAAGATAACCCTGCTGGGTAATGGTCGACATTTTCAGATACCTTTGGTCGTAATTATAATTCTCCTGCATCAAATACCGATCACTAAACTGCCCGCCCATGCAACTACTAGAGGGGGACTGTAATCCCATCATCCACCTGGCGGACACTCCTGAGCTCGGCTCTTTCAGATAAAAGGCATTCTCCCCCTGGCACCTGTCAAGGCACTTTCCTAATGACTGTCGCCCTGAACGGCGCAGCCAACAGCTCCTCCAGCGGGGCATAGGCACCGGCGGCCATCGCCTTCTGCATCGCCGCTGCACGCACCTCAGCCGACGACCAATCGGCAATCTCAACCACTATATCAGGGTTATCCAGTACCTCGTAGCGCGTGCTGCCTAGAAAACCAGGCTGGCCCGGTCCATATTTCGACGCCACGCTCTCGAGCAGACTCTTGAGCTCAGCCCGCCTGCCTGGCTTGGCCTGCAGCTCGACGATCACTTTGATTGCCATTTCATACACTCCTTTCGAATATGTGTCCTATCGTAAAAATCAGATTGTTCCTAGTGTTTTCGCTACTATTACAAACAATTGCGGACATGTTTTTCAGCTTCCCATCGAGTCCCGATCATTTTCCCAAAGATAAACACTCAATTTGCCGTAATCCTGAAATCCTAACCGTCGGTAAACGTTGTAGCCTTCCTTGGATGCCTGTAAAATGCCAATTCGATATCCCATCCGGCGCGCCTCGAGCAGCGGAGCCAGGGTGATTACCGAGCCAATCCCCTGGCCGCGAGCATCTGGAATACATGAAACATTATAGATTCCCGCTACCCCTTCAGAGAGGAATAATTGCGATGTAGCAACTGGCTTTCCATCCAACAAAGCCAGATAAGTTTGAAACCGAGTGTCAAAGATCACATCTGCGAAGAAATCGAACCAATCCTTCTCAAAACTCTCTTCGATTCTGAAACCAATACTTGCAACATGAATCCATTGCTTTAATACAAGCTCCCCATCCACAGGTACGATTCTCAAGCCCGACCGAGCCGGCAAAGAATCCGGTATAAGTGAGAAATCGACCGCCATCTCAGTGGCAAACGCATCTCTGGATGTCAAACCATGAGCCAGCAGAGCTTTACTGATCTCAGCAGATGGTACGGTTTCATCGGCCAACCAGGAGAGTCTCCTGATATTCATGGATCTAAAGTGAACAAGTGTGCTTTCAATCAGGTCGTCAACACCTTCGGGTGGCAACTGGTTGCACACCACCAGGTTCATGAAATGATCCGG
>JBLMZU010000308.1:0-5715 GCA_050258995.1 Bacteroidota bacterium | reverse complement strand
GGTTCCCTCTGCCGGCATGGACAGCCTTCTACGGCTATCCCATGGACGTTTCCGGTGCCGGGCGCGCCAAAAAAGAACTGCACCATCCCAAATTCGGCGTATAATTTCCCTATTCCTTTATTCGTAATAACTGAATTGAATACAGAGGCGGTCTGCCGGGGAGGAGACCTTTGAAACACGTCCACAAATCCCTGAAGAGCGGGTGGCCAGGCATCGATGCCCATGGCCGTGGCGACGACGCGCTCCGTTCCTTTCCTTCCCCAAATTCAAGCGATCCACCGGCCCCGAGACGATGGCAGATATTGAGCGCCTCCCCGGTGCCCTTCCCAGCGAATCCCCGGATATCGATCCGGTCAAAACCAACTAAAAGAGAGGATCAACATGTCTTACCAGCTAGCGCCCCTGCCCTACAGCTATGATGCGCTCGAGCCGTACATCGATGCGCGTACGCTCGAGATCCACCACGACAAGCACCATGCCGCCTACTTGAACAACCTGAACAAGGCCCTGGAAAGCTCCCCCGACCTGCAGGCCTGGCACGCGGAGGATCTGCTCAAGGAGCTGCACGCGGTGCCGGAGAACATCCGCACGGCCGTCCGCAACAACGGCGGCGGCTTTGTAAACCACAACTTCTACTGGGAGAGCATGGCGCCGCGGGCCGGCGGGGAGCCTGCCGCCGGGAGCCCGCTGGCGGAGGCGATCCGCAAGACCTTTGGCGACTTCGCCACGTTCAAGGAAAAATTCAGCACGGCCAGCGTGGGACGCTTCGGCAGCGGCTGGGGCTGGCTGTCAGTGGACAAGGAGTGCGAGCTGCTGATCCACGCCACCGCCAACCAGGACAGCCCGCTCAGCGAAGGCCTGGTCCCGCTACTGACCTGCGACGTGTGGGAGCACGCCTACTATCTGCACTATCAGAACCGCCGGCCAGACTACGTCGCCGCCTGGTGGAACCTGGTCAACTGGGAGAAGGTCGCCGAGCGGTTTGCCGCCGCAAACCCTTGAGCACAGGCCACATCCCTGTTTCACCGGGACCTGCCGGATTTTGTTGAGAAGATCATTCCGCATCCCCCTTTCCATCTGGCGAGGGGTGTGTGGATTTATGGGACTCGGGCAACAGCGTGCCGCGACAGCAGGTGACAGTCATCTTCCAAGTGACTGTCACCTTTTTTAAGAAAAGAATGACAATCGTCCTATCCTCTCCGCCCGCCCGGAATGCTATACTCGAGCGCATCATCACGAACAGCCCGGGAAGCGACACAGAGACACTTCATGACCGAAAGCCCCCGCATCACCGCCCGCACCTGGTTCGTCATGGCCGCCCTGGCCCTGACGGGGCAGATCGCCTGGGCGGTGGAGAACTCCTGGTTCAACACCTTCGTCTACGATACCATCACGCCCGACCCGCGTCCCATCGCCTGGATGGTGGCGGCCAGTGCCATCACGGCTACGCTCACCACCATCCTGATGGGCACGCTCAGCGACCGCACCCGCTCCGCCTGGGGACGCCGCCGGCCGTACATTCTGTTCGGATATATCCTGTGGGGGCTATCGACCATCCTGTTCCCAACCGTGGCGTACATCAAGGTCACCAGCATCTCGATCCTGATGGTGGTGGTGATGGATTCGGTCATGACCTTCTTCGGCTCGACGGCCAACGACGCAGCCTTCAACGCCTGGACGGCCGACGTGGCCAGCAGCGAGCAGCGCGGACGGGTGGAGGGCCTGCTGAACCTGAGCCTGTTCCTGGCCCAGATCGTGGCGCTGGTGGCCGCGGGCATCCTGATCGAGAACGTCGGCTATTTCGAGTTCTTCTATGCACTGGGAGCCATCGTGATCCTGGCCGGGGTGGTGGCCGGCGGACTGCTGCAGGAACGACCTGTGCCGGCCGCCGAGCAGGCGCAGCGCCGTCCGTATTGGAGTGAGATCCGGGAGCTCTTCCGGCTCGATACCGTGAGAGAGAACCGTGAGCTGTTCATCCTGCTGCTCTTTATCATGATCAGCAGCATTGGGATGGAGGTGGCGTTCCCGTATTTGATCGTCTACCTGGAGAACTTTGTCGGCATCAGCAAGTCGGAGTTCAGCATCATCGGCGGGGCGGTCATGATCGGGAGCGCGCTGCTGTCGATCCCCTTTGGCATCCTGGCCGACCGCTGGAACAAGCGCTACATGATCGCGCTCGCCATTACCGTCTCCAGCCTGGGTGGGATTTTGCTTTCGTTCGCCCGGGCCATTCCCTGGCTGGCGCTGACCGGGCTGCTCTGGCAGGCCTTCTCGGTGGCCGCCTCGATCGGCTCGGTGGCCTGGCTCAAGGACCTGCTGCCCGAGCAAAGCCGCGGCCGCTTCCTGGGCATCCGCATGATCTTCTGGATCGCCATCCCGATGGTGGTCGGTCCGTGGATCGGGGCGACATTGATCCAGAACTACGGCATCCCGACGACGGTCAACGGCGAGACAGGCTTTATCCCTGTCCCGATCATCTTCCAGGTCGGTTCCCTGATCGCCCTGCTCTCCCTCATCCCGCTCTACTTTATCAAGGACAAGAAGCATGAAGACACGCTGGAACCCAGCCCAACCCATTCCGCTGCCTGAGTATCCCCGCCCGCAGATGACCCGGCCGGGCTGGGTCAATCTCAACGGCTGGTGGGACTATGCCATCCTGCCGATGGAGGCGGCCGGGCTGCAGCGCTTCGAGGGCAGGATCCTGGTGCCATATGCGGTCGAATCGGAGCTGTCCGGCGTTCAGAAGAGGCTGCTGCCCGACCAGCGCCTGTGGTACCGGCGGACCTTTGCGCGCCCGGCGGCCCAACCCGGCGAGATCGTCCTGCTCCATTTCGGCGCGGTGGACTATGAATGCCACGTCTGGGTCAACGGCCGGCCGGCCGGGTCGCATCGAGGCGGATATCTCCCGTTTACGTTTGACATTACAGGGATGCTTGTCGATGGCGGGAACGAGCTGCTCGTCTCCGCCTGGGACCCCTCGGATGCGGGGCTGCAGCAGCGCGGCAAGCAGGTCATCGAGCCCCGGGGCATCTGGTACACGCCCGTCTCCGGCATCTGGCAGACGGTCTGGATGGAGGTGGTGCCGGCGATCGGTATCCAGGCCTTGAAGCTGACCCCCGACCTGGACAAAGGCTCGCTCACCGTGGAGATCCAGCCCCGCGGCCTGGCAGAACGTTTGCAGGTGGAAGTGGACGTGCTGTCAGATGGAGACGAGATCGCCCGCGCCAGCGGACCGGCCTCCCGCCCGCTTCGCTGCGAGATCCCGGACCCGGTCACCTGGAGCCCGGCACATCCGCACCTGTATGACCTGCGCGTCCGGCTCACGCAGGACGGCCGGACGCTGGACGAGGTCGGCAGTTATTTTGCGATGCGCAAGTTCGGGCTGGTGAAGGATGCGGCCGGCCATCCCCGGTTTGCGCTCAACGGCCAGCCGCTCTTCCTGTACGGCCCACTCGACCAGGGCTACTTCCCGGACGGTCTGTACACGCCGCCCTGCGAAGAGGCGCTGCTGTTCGACATCGAGTACACAAAGCGGATCGGCTGCAACATGATCCGCAAGCATGTCAAAGTGGAGCCGCTGCGCTGGTATTACCACTGCGACCGGCTGGGGCTGATCGTCTGGCAGGATATGCCGAACGGCGGCCGGATCGACGGCGATACAGTGGCGGTCCTGTCCCTGATCTTCGGGTTCCACCGCAACGACACGCGCCGGCTGGGCCGCTTTGGCCGGGCCGACCCGTCGAACCGTACCGAATATTTGGCCGAGCTGCAGGCGATGGTGGACCACCTGTACAATGCCCCCTGCATCGCCGTCTGGGTGCCCTTTAACGAAAGCTGGGGGCAGTTCCACGCCAATGAGGCGGCGCGACAGGTCCAGGCCTGTGACCCGACCCGCCTGGTGGACCACGCCTCCGGCTGGTTCGACCAGGGCGGCGGCGATCTGCAGAGCAGGCATATCTATGTCAAAAAGCTGAAACGGCCCAAACCGGATCGGCGGGCCTTTGTCATCTCTGAGTTTGGCGGCTACAGCTTAAAGGTCCCAGGGCACCTGTGGGACGAGAGCAAAAAGTTCGGCTATCGCTTCTATCAGTCGTGTGAGGAGCTGACGGCTGCCTACCTGTCCCTGCTGGAGGACGAGCTCAAGCCGCTGCTCGCCCAGGGCCTGTCGGCCGCCATCTACACCCAGACCACCGACGTGGAGATCGAGATCAATGGTTATCTGACCTATGACCGCCAGGTGGAGAAGATGGATGCGGAGGTGCTGTGCACGGCGCACCGGGGGCTGATCGATCTTCAGAGATAGCAGATACCTGATCCAAAAGCATCCCGAAGGTTTACTTTCCAGCGATCTGCCTGCTGGACTTTAACCTTCGGGACGTTTATATCAAGGCGACTGTTCGCCCGGCCGATTACGGGTAATCTACGATATACACCGGCACGCCGATGCGGGATGTGTCGGCTGCATCGCCTACGCCGTTGACCACGTGGTCGATGGTGCCGGCGCTGAGGTTGACCGTCATGATGTGGTGCAGCTGGACGCCGGGCGCCTGTGGGACCTCAAAGCCGTTCGCGGTGTGGATGGACGGGTTGTTCTGGTTGAAGACGTACACGCCGCCGCCGTAGAGCTGGTGGGTCTTCACCTGGTCCCCAACCTTGTAGCCAGCCCAGCCGTTGACGCTGCCGTTCATCCAATCGGCCTGCGTGGGCGGATCGTAAGGCAGCTCGTTCTGGTACAGGATCGTGGTGCCGTTCTCGCCGTTCCAAATGGTGTTGTACTGCTGGAAGTGCTCCACGAACAGGCCTGTGGCGGTGACGTTGCTGCCGTTGATGACGGCGCCATTGCGGCCGAGGTTGGTGTTCCAGCGGTCGGTATCGCCGTTGACGCCCTGGGTGAAGCCCTCCACGCCGTGGTCGGCGCGCCAGACCCAGGTGTGGTCGATCAGCACGTTGTTGCTGTTGACCTGCAGGGCCACGTCCACGCTGCCGGCGTGGGGTCCGCCGACGCGGAAGTAGACGTCTGACAGGGTGGTTGGGTTGCTGGCGGTGGAGTTCTTATTGTTGCTGGACTGGCCAACCTGCAGGAGCACGGGCGACTTCACGGAACCGGCGTCGAAGGTGATCCCGGCGACGATGACACCAGGCACATCTGCCACCGTCATCGGCACTGCGCCGTTGAGGGCGGTCAGGGTCGGGTGGCCCAGGCCGAGCACCACCGTATTCCCGTTGGTAACCTTGATGGTCTGCCCGATGTTGTAGATGCCCGGCGTGAATAGCAGGTTCATGCCCCTGGCCAGCTGGCTGTTGATCGTCTGGACCGAGTCGGAGGGCCTGGCGATGAAGAAGCTGCTCAACGGGAGCGTCCTGCCTGGCGTCAGGCCGTTCGCCCAGGAGATGCCGCGGGAGTTGGTCTGTGCGGCGGGCACCTGGACGTTGTATTTGCCGCGCGAGTCGATGAAGAGGAAGGGCTTCTCCCGGCTGACTGGCGTTTTATCGAGGGTGGTGTAGGGCGGGTTCGGGAAACCGGCCTCGGACGGCGCGTTCTGGACGCCGGCGAAGACCTGGTTCCAGACGCCGTTCGACCAGCCACCGATCACGCTGTTGCGGATGATCCACTGTTGCTGCGAGCCGTTGATAATGAACGGCAGATTGGAATCGGCGATGAAGCCGCCGCTGGCATATTGCGGGCCGGCCGTGCAGTAGTCCATCAGGGACAGG
>JBLMZU010000307.1:0-3814 GCA_050258995.1 Bacteroidota bacterium | reverse complement strand
GGGAAACACTGGAAGTCATTGGTGGAATAACAGTAGAGGCGACTGGACCAACAGTAGGCCGTAAAATGATGTCATTGGGGTGTAAATTAGGACTACCATTTGCAAGATATGGAACCGGAATCGTATTGCCATTTTTTAGAAGAAGAAACCTGGTTGGATGAAGTGGGCCTATTCCCGCCAGATCCGTTATATCCTTGGTTTCTTGTGAGGTAAAACCAGCTTTCTTGGTTATCCCTAGATCTGTGCAAGCGAAATCCCATAAAGTATCTGTCGCAAGCTTAACTTGATGAAATGTAAAGTAAATTTTATTGTCTGTATAATACTCTATACCGTTTATGTTTTTTTGGAAGAGAGTCATCTTAAACTCCATTGTGTTTAGCGTTCAACTCGCAAGAATGAACAGAATCGGGTGGACAAAGTGTAGTATGCCGGGCACAGCTTAACGCCGCAAAAAACAGCCTAGCTGATAAATCTGTCAAACGTATGAGAAAAGCAGGAGCGAAGGTTGAGCTTTCATAGAACTTTGAATCCCTTACTTGACATGCGACTTATACATTGATAATACAATAAACACATCCAATCCACATCCCCCTATCGGAGAGAGTTTCCCTCCCCCACATGGGTGAGGCCTATGCGATCAGCGTTTCGTCACCAGCTTCAACCTGATGGTCACGTTGCAGGGTCTGGATAACATAGGCCGAATTGAAGCGGTAAACCTTGCGGCGTACTCAAATCAGTCCCTGTCTTCGAATATCCCCCAAGTGGCGGAGGTAAAAACTCGCCGGCTGATGGATGTGATTGGCGAGGGTCCGCCATAAAATTAGGGAGGGATGTAATTGGCGTATACAAAGGATAGCGAGTTCAGTATTTATCCGTGTATCTTCCGAAGCAATCTCCAAGTAGATCTTCAAAATTATTTTTCCATTGTAAGGAGCGTTAAGATGACAATGATCAAAGTATCCAATACTTCACGAACCGCTTCAGTTGCCGGCGGCATTGCAGGCTTGGTTCGGGAACAACACCGGGCAGAAGTGCAAGCGATCGGCGCAGCAGTCAATCAGGCTATAAAAGCCCTTGCCCTGGCAAACGGGTATCTTAAACGTGATGGCATCCAGGTATATTTCATACCTGAATACACTGAGGTGACAATTGATGACAACGTCAGAACTGCCATCAAACTTGTCGTCGGACCCGGACGCTCACCGGACCTTTCTGATGCTTCGTCGATTTAACTACAGATGACGAGGCTGAACTGGGGGATTCAAGGTGGAAAGGAACTTCCAGATACACACAATGCAACTGTTAAAAATGTAAGAGCAGCACGAGTTTTCTTCTTGTCCTACTGCAGATTCGTAAAATACAGGATCCATCCCGATTCACTCTAACTTTTCAAATAGATTTGTAGGATGAAAATCAAATATAAAGTAAGCAAATAGTGCGGCACCATGCAATACACTATTGGTACGCTGAATACGCCTGACTGATATCCAAACTGAGGTAGACGGCGTACCAACAAATGAGTAAACCAAATATCGACAGACAATGAAGGCAACCTCCAAAAAGCCCCAACCTGATCCAAAAAACACTGTTGTCCCCCCGGCTCTCTCGGAAGTGGAAGGCATGGCAGAGAAGCAGCCCGCGGTAGGAAGCAGACCACCCAAAGGTGGCTATGTAGACCTTGTGCGAAAGCAGATCGAATTGGAAGAATCGGAGGCTCGCTACCGCCGACTCTTCGAGACAGCCAAGGATGGAATTCTGATCCTGGATGGGGATACAGGTCGGATCACGGACGTCAATCCCTTCCTGCAGGATATGCTTGGATACACCAAAACCGAATTGGTTGGCAAGGCTCTCTGGGAGATTGGTCCGGTCAAGGACATTGCCGCCAGCCAGGAAGCCATGCGACATTTGCAAAACAGTGACTATATCCGTTATGAGGATCTACCTCTGGAAACCAGGGCGGGCGATCGCAAACAGGTTGAGTTTGTGAGCAATGTGTACCTAGTCAACGGTTGGAGAGTGATTCAGTGCAACATCCGCGATATTACGGCACGCAAGCATGCTGAGGTTCTCGCACAGACGACAAAGGATGAGCTGCTGGCCCTAGTGAATGAACTCCAATGGCGGGACCGGGAAATGCATCTGTTGAATCACATGAATGAACTGTTGTTATCCTGTAAGACATTGTCCGAAGCCTACCAGGTAATTACCCTGATAGCGGGAGATTTATTTACCGGACTTAATGGTGGTCTCGCGATTCTGCATGACATGGATAAGCATTTGGATCTGGTGGCTCGTTGGGGAAATGAAGCGATCATGGAATCCAGCTTTTCACTGGATGATTGCTGGGGGCTGCGACGGGGTCAGTTACATGAAGTTGGCAACCCACAGACTGGATTGCTGTGCCGTCATTTTCTGCATCCACCGAAGGCTGGCTATCTGTGTCTGCCGCTGACAGTTCAGGGTGAAACCCTGGGAATTTTATTTCTCATGGATAACGCCATGCAGAGAGGCAGGCACCAACTTGATCTAAAGCAACTGGCTGAGACCGTGGGCGAAACCATTAAACTCTCTCTATCCAACCTGAAGCTACGAGAGGAACTGCGCCAGCAGGCGATCCATGATCCGCTGACCGAGCTGTATAACCGCCGCTATCTGGAGGAGACGTTGGCTCGTGACCTCTTCCAGGTCCAGCGCAGGAACGCTCCACTTTGTGTTGTGATGCTCGATCTGGATGGCTTTAAGCAATTCAATGATTCGTTCGGGCATGGCGCGGGTGATTCGGTATTGCGCGGGTTCGGGCTTGCCTTGCGCGATCATCTGCGCAAAAGCGATATCTCGTGCCGCTATGGAGGTGATGAATTTGTGCTGGTCCTGCCAGATTCAACTATTGCTGATACGCAGGAGCGACTCGAACAGATCCGATTGTTCCTGAAGGAATTCCAGATTCATTATGGTGAGCAAAAGTTGCACATGATCACACTGTCAGCCGGCGTCGCGCAGACTCCTGAACACGGCATAACTGCTGCTGATTTACTACAGGCAGCAGACAAAGCCATGTATGCTGCCAAACAAGCCGGGGGTGATCGTATCGTGGTTTGCGAGACTTCCCATCCTCTTTGATCTCCCCGAAGTGGCGTAGATAGGTTTCCCCTGAGCGGTGGATGTGGTCGGGGACTGTTTGATTTACGATGGAATCAGATTGGGACCATCATCCACAGTGAACAGGGAGCCAGCCTCATGCCATCGTACGAAAAACGCGCCTTGCTTCTGGAGCTGCTCTTCAGAAAGTCTGGTCTGAGTTTGCCGGAATTAGTGGAGGACCCGGAGTATCTGGAGGATTTGACACAGGAAGTTTTCGAAGATCTGCAACAATCGAGGCAGGAGCTGCGCGGCCAGGTTTCCGCCCTGCAAACCCGAAACAGGCACCTGGAGCAATACATCGACATGGTGGCCCACGATCTGAAGGAACCACTCGTCGTGATGGCCTTTACTTCTAATCTGATCACCAACATCCCCGATCTGAGCGGCGAGAAATTGAAGGAATACCTGCGGCAGATGGGGCAAACTGCGGATGAAATGAAAAGAATCATCAACAACTTAAAGCACTTCTCCGAAGTGAGTGAGGCTGAAGCGTCCTTTGAGACTGTCCAAATGGCGGAGGTCGTGGCGAACGTTCAGGGTCGCTTGGGCCATCTGATCAGGGAACAGCAGGCCCAGGTCGTCATCCCGGAGGACTGGCCGGCTGCCATCGGCTACGGCCCCTGGATCGAGGAGGTGTGGGCCAATTATCTCAGCAATGCCATCAAATACG
>JBLMZU010000306.1:0-3518 GCA_050258995.1 Bacteroidota bacterium | reverse complement strand
TGTTATCCTTTCCAAAACCCATGCCCATGCCGGGATTTCGGCCACCGGATCCAGACTGCGTGATCTCGCGGACGACGCCGTGTTCTTTCACAGTGGGCGTAACATACTGCTTCTTGGTCATCATGATTCACCTCCTTTCGTCATTGAGTTGATACCGCTATTTTTAAACCCTCCCGATCAGGGAAGACTGTGCCGCAATAGAAGGACGTTCTCAATACAAGATGTCAGGAGCTAAACGACAGATTCAACTTGAACTTCAATCAGCTGCTTCTCAAGCAGGTCCTCAAGCAAGTGAGTGAGGTCCTGCTCGCATTGATCGGGCTGCGCATCGTACTCTTCCAAAATTCGGTCACGGAGTTCCGTCACTTTGCGAGGCGCCTGGATGAGCTCCCAGACAAAGGCGCCCACTTGGTCAAGGCCAAAATACGAACCGGATTGAAAACCCAGGATGACCACTTCGCCATCCAGGTTGGCAGCCACCAATTCACGGCTGGCAACCACGATGGTGTCGGGATTAATTGTTTGTTTTTTCTGAGATAGGTCCATCTGCGTTTCTCTTGGAATTAAGGATTTGTCTTTCTCTAAGTACGGCAACAAGACGCCTACTGCATACATTAGTTACTGATTCTGTCTGTTTTGCATCCAAAAAATGGCCCGTACAAAAGTACTAACTGTCCAGGCAGGGCAGGATCTGGGAAAAGTTCCCCTGTGGCCGGGTCTCGAGCCCGCATAAATGTATAATTCATCGTTCGAGCCCACTCTCCATAAAGGCAGATTAAACATGACCGATACCGACCGAGTAGCATTGGGAACCATCCCCATCATCCTATTGATCGCCGCCGGCATGGCCTGGGCCGGCAGCCAGGGAGGCTATACCGTGGCCGGCATACCGATCTTCACCGTGGGTGTTGCGATCGCATTTTTCATCCAATGGCTGGCATTTATCCCCGCATATCTGAGACGCTCGCAGGCCTCCTATGACCTGGTCGGCAGCATCACCAACATTACTGTCGTTCTTGTTTCCCTGCTGCTCACGCCACAAGTGGATGTCCGCTCCTTATGGCTGGCAGCGATCATCGCCATCTGGGCGGGCAGGCTGGGGTATTTTCTCTTTACCCGAATCAAACTCGATGGAGAAGATCGGCGCTTCCAGGAGATAAAACAATCCTTTTCCCGCTTTTTGCTGGCCTGGACAATGCAGGGACTCTGGGTAACCCTAACTCTGGCGGCTGCGCTGGCTGCGATCACAACCACGATCAAGATGCCATTGGATTTGTTTGCAATTGCCGGCCTCCTGGTGTGGCTGGCCGGTTTTACGATCGAGGCGGTCGCAGATAAACAGAAGCGGGATTTCAAGGCAAATCCAGGGAATAAGGATACTTTCATTCGCGGCGGCCTGTGGGCCTGGTGCCGGCACCCGAACTATTTCGGTGAAATCATCCTGTGGGTTGGGGTGGCGCTCGTTGCCCTGCCTGTCCTGCGAGGCTGGCAGTGGATCACGCTGATCTCCCCTGTTTTTGTAGCCGTCCTTCTGACCAGGATTAGCGGTGTTCCCCTGCTGGAAGCTTATGCCGATAAGAAATGGGGCGGGCAGCCCGACTACGAAGCCTATAAAGCGGACACCCCGATCCTGCTTCCCAGACCACCTCTCAAATAGCACAGCTATGCGAAAAAATCAGGATGGACCTTCCAGTATTAGATGGTGATCCTATATCTTGATGTTGTGCACCCCGCCCTGCTAATATTTATCGCTCGGCTGTTTATACAAAATTTCCTCGAATGGGCGTATAATTTCAGCTTCCACCCCACCCATTGCATCGAAACCAGTTAAACGTTGAAGGAGTATGAGAACGAGTATATTCACCGGCTCTCATTGAAATTTTGCCGTCCCGGTATTTCGCTTTAGGAGTTTTTGATGTCGAACAAGAATCCATCGTCCAACAATACCCCGCTGATCATTGCAGCACTCATCGGCGCGCTGGGGGGTATATTGGCTGCCTGCATCGGCCTGGTCCCGGCCATTCTTCCGATGGTAAGACCGACCTCCACACCCCGGATCTTCGATACGGCAACCGCCAGCCTGACGGATACTCCCCTCCCGCCGGATACAGCAACCATCACGATGACATCCACAGAACTGCCGACCTTAACGGCCACTCTGGAGCCGCTTCCCACGAATACACCCGTCACGGAAACTGCAACCGTCACTGCGACGTCGATTCCTCCCTCCTCGGATATGCAAGCCTATATGGGAACCTGGACAAACGCTCAGAAAAATCCCAAGTCGGATAAGGTCAGGCTGGTCATCACCCGGGTCGAGATCACGCAGACAGGAGATGCGACGGCCAACTTCTCCGTGTGCCGCACAGCCGAGGGCGGGGATCGATACGTTCTGCCGAACCCGGCGCCAGCTTCCATTTACCTTCTGGGACTGGGTGCGCGTGATTTTGTCATTCCCCGTTATCCAGATTTGAGGTGGGCAATTATCGTTCAGCGCACGGCGGATCGGTTAGTGGCCACCGTCCAGGAGTATGACCTGAATAATATCCTTCTGAATACCGATACCTTCGATCTGGAAAAGGCCTCCCTCCTGGAGAATTTGACCAGCTGCCAGCAGCCTACCACAAACCAGTAAGTGTAGGAATGGCAGACAACAGCCACCTGTTTTTGGAGAGGACCAAGATCGTTAAATGGAACGGGGCCGCGTGCGCCGCTGACGTTCCCAGATCAACCGGGGTTGCGTACTTTTTTCCAGTAGCGTAACAGACCGTCCGCGCTCATGCCGAGCGGATTGGCCAGCTCGTAGGAGCGGACAACATTTTCGTCCAGGCCCATCGCCCTGCCTTCCGCTTCGATCCAGTCGGTATAACTCTTGCGCAGTTCCTCGACAGGCGGCGCGGAGGGCATCACCTCCTCGATCCAGCGGGAGGCGGAATCAAGGCCCTTGTCCACTTCCTGGAGGTGCCAGCTTACATCCTCATACAGGCCGAAATGTGTGGGGGCGATGGTTTTGAACCGCAGCTTTCGCAGGCGGGCAATGCTCTCGTGCCAGCGTTCCAGGTGAAGCTCGGGCGGCGGCATCGGCACACGCAGATAGGGATAGCCGGGGATGCGGACCCCGCCCACGTCACCGCTGAAGCAGATATCTTCAAACAGGTAGGCGTAATGGTGTTCTGCATGACCGGGGGTATTGATCGGCGTAAACCGCAAATTTCCAATCTCGATCGTTTCTTCATCCTGCGGGACCACCAGTTGGTTCTCAGGCACCGCCAGGAATTCGCCCCACAGCGAGTCCATACGATCACCATAGATACGTGTGGCACTGGCCAGTAGTTTCTCCGGATGGATCATGTGCGGCGCACCAACCGGGTGCACGTAGATCTGGGCGCCCTGCCGGGCAAGCCATCCCGCCGCGCCGGCATGGTCGAGGTGGATATGCGTCAGCAGCACGTGGGTCACATCCTGCGGCGACAGTCCTTCGGATGACAGTCCGGCTTTTAACCCTTCGAGGGTCGAAC
>JBLMZU010000305.1:0-12306 GCA_050258995.1 Bacteroidota bacterium | reverse complement strand
CTGATTCTGGTTACACTGCTGGCTGCCTGCGGTCCCAAGGCGGCGACCCCCGCGGCAGGCGGGAGCAGCAACCAGCCGGTCGAGCTGACCTTCTGGTATTGGGCTGAATCGGATGCACCCGGCGCGGATGCCTGGATGACGGAAACAGTCGACGCCTATAAAAAGGTCAAGCCGAACGTCACCATCAACGTCGTCCCGCAGTCGACCGATACGCTGATCAGTGCCTTCCAGTCCGCCGTCACGGCCAACAGTGGGCCCGATATTGCCTCGCAGTGGGCCACCGGCCCGGTGCTGGGCTTTGTCTGGCAGGACGCGCTGGTTCCGGTCAGCGATTATGTTTCCCAGGATGAGATGAAGAACTGGCTGAACGTCGACGAGAACAAATACAACGGCAAGTATTGGGGCGCGCCGATGTACTTGATCGGTATCGGCGTAATGTACAACAAGGACCTGTTTGCCAAGGCCGGGGTCACGCCGCCCGAAAACGGCCGCTGGACCTGGGATGAATTCATGGCTGCCTGCGAGAAGCTCAAAGCCGCGGGCATCACGCCGTTCGGCATCGGCGATAAGAACGGTTACGGCGGCGCCTGGTGGTTTGCCAACGTCGGCATCCAGGGGCTAAACTCCACCGAGGAGCTGCGCCAGGCGATCATCGGCAAACAGCCCTTCACCGACGAGAAATACACCGGCTGGTACAAGCTGATGGATGACATGGTCAAGAAGGGCTACTTTAACGAGGACGTCATGTCCCTCGACCTCGACCAGGGCGTGCGCCAGTTCTGGGAGGGGAAGGCCGCCATGGCCTTTGGAACCGACGGCATGATCAAGCAGGCTCTCAGCGACCTGGGCGAGGATAAGGTCGGCGTGATGAAGACCCCGAAATGGGGCACCGGCAAGCTGGCCGACGCCGGCAACGCCACCCAGTCCATTTCCTTCCTGCTCACCAAGTGGAGCAAGCATCCCCAGGAAGCGGCCGATTTTCTCACGTTCATGCATACGCCGGACCGCCTGACCTCCTGGTACAAGCATACCGGTGTGATCCCCGCCGATTCCCGCTTCGATCGCAGCCTGGTGACCAGCCCGGTGCTCAAGCAAATGATGGAGGCCGAGACTACCGGTCCACAGGTCTGGCTCGAGAACTTCCTGCCCGGCCAGATCGACAGCGATGCCGACCTGCCGGCCGGACAGACGATCTTCGCCCAGAGTGGAACGCCGCAGGACGCGGCCAACCTCTGGGAATCTGTCGCGGAGACCTGGCGCAACCAGCATCCCGACGAATTGAAGAACTGGCAGAACTGGCAGCAATAGGATGGACCCATGGCTCTCCCGGTTTTACAGCCGGGAGAGCCATTCTCTGCAACGCATGGCTGAACTCAAGCCCACCGCCCGTTCGCAAAAACGATTCGCTCTCCGGATCGAGCCGTATTTGTATTTACTGCCGGCTGCCGTGTTGATCCTGCTTGTCTTCATCTATCCGATGATCTGGATCATTCAGAATAGCCTGCTGCAGATCAACGCGGATGGCACCAGAAGCCTCGGGGTTAACAACTACCGGCTGGTCTTTGACGACCCGGTCTTCTACCAGGTGGTCTCCAACAACGGCAAGCTGCTGCTGAGTGTTCCCATCATGACGTTGCTTGCCCTGTTCCTGGCGATCATACTCTTCGAGCGCGTGCGGGGCTGGATGGTGTATCGCGGAATTGTCTTCATGCCGTATATCATGGCGATCCCGGTTGTGGGCACTACCTTTGTCTATCTGCTGGGACTGAACGGCATCCTGAATACCCTGCTGCGCGGGCTGGGGCTGGGCGTCCTGGCGCAGGACTGGATCGGTAGCGCCAGATGGGTGATCCCCTCGATCGCCGCCGTGATCATCTACCGGGAGCTGGGCTTTGGTGTGGTCCTGTTCCTGGCGCGCCTGATGTCCATGGACAAGGAGATCCTGGAGGCGGCTGAGATCGACGGGGCCAACTGGTTCCAGAAACACGCCTACATAACCCTGCCGCAGATGGCCGGTGTGATCGAGTTCTTCGTGGTCGTGGAATTGATCACCATGCTCTCCTGGGTGTTCGCCTACGTCTACACCATGACTGGCGGCGGTCCGGGCTTTGCCTCCACGGTGATGGAGTTCTATATCTGGAAGCATGCCTTTGCCTTCCGCTCGCCGGGCATTGCCTCTGCACTGGCGGTTGTACTGCTCGCTGTGACCACCGTTTTGATCGTCCTGCAGCTTCGCTCCCGCCGCCGGGCCCTGGAGGACAATCTATGAGGCCTCCAAAGCGACGGGGTAACATCCTCCTTGTCGGGGTCCGGCAGCTGCTCCTGATCGCCTTCAGCATCCTGGCCTTATATCCCATTTATTACATGGTCGTGACCGCCTTTAAGACTCGCGAGGACTGGCTGCACAATCAGTTCGGGTTTCCCAACCCGATCACCTTCCAGAACTTTACCGATGCCTTAAGCCGGGGCAATATCCCGCTCTGGTTCGGGAACAGCGTTGTCGTAACGCTGGCAAGCATCGCCATTTCCACGGTGGTCTCTGCCCTGGCGGCCTATTCGATCGCCCGTTTCCGATTCCCCGGGCGCCTGCTGTACTTCAATACCATGATCGCCCTGATGGTGGTGCCGCCCGCCGTGTTGATCCTGCCTCTCTTCGTGTTTATGGTGAAGATCGGCCTGATCAACTCATTGACCGGGGTGATCATCATTTACAGCGGACTGCTAGTGCCGTTTTCTGTTTATCTGCTCGTCAGCTTCTTCCGCAGCCTGCCCAGCGAGCTGTTCGACGCGGCGGCCATCGACGGCTGTTCGAGCTTTGATACCCTGTGGCGGATCACCCTGCCGCTTTCCACGCCTGCACTTGTGACTCTGGTGGTGGTCAATGCACTGTTCGTCTGGAATGAGCTGCTGATCGCCCTGGTGTTTCTGCAGAGCGAGAACCTGAAAACCCTGATGCCCGGGCTGACCCTGTTCAAGGGCCACTTCAGCATCAACGAGCCTTTGATCATGGCCGGCACGTTGATCGCCACCCTGCCGATGATCCTGTTATATCTATTTGGTCAGCGCCTCTTCGTCGAGGGGTTGACCGCCGGAGCTGTGAAATGACCACCGAACTAATCCCCCTCGAGATCGATGAGACCCCGGGCGCGATCCGGGCAACCCTGGCGGAAGCGCGTCCTTCCGCTCAAAAAGCAGCCGCGGCGATCCGTGAGCGATCCCCGCGCCGGATCTTTATCATCGGCAACGGCACCTCGTTGTATACCAGCCTGGCGGCCTCGTATACCGCCCGGCTGCTCGAAGGCCCGGATTCCCCTCTGGTGTTGGCCTTTCCCGCCGGGGACTTCCGCTACTTCACACCTGCCATCCGCCCGGATGATGTGATCGTCGGCATGTCAGCTTCGGGAGAGTTTCGGGATGTACTCTCCCTGTTCGAGCGCCTGCAGGGAAAATGCCTGCGGGTCGGTATCACGCACGTCCCTGGCTCGTCCCTGACCCGCATGGCCGATCACGTCCTGATGAGCGGCGGCGGCCCCAGCCATGTGCCCGTGATGACCAAGACCTATGCCTCCACGCTGACGGCTCTGCACGTATTGTTGCTGGAAATCTTCAAGGCGGATGCTTCTTATTTTGATGCACTGGCCGCTGCCGCGGTGCTCTGCGAGACAGCCCTCACGGAAGCCAAAAAGATCATCCCCGAGCTGGTGCCGGTTATCTCGAAATTCGAGCATGCTTTCTATTTCGGCGCTGGCAACGCCTACGCTGCCTCCCTCGAGGGCGCGCTGAAGATGAAGGAGATGGCCATCCTGCACGCCGAAGGCAGCGAGACCTGGGAAATGGCCTCCGGTCCCGCGACCGTTGTTTCGGAAAAGTCCCTGTGTGTTGCCCTGTATACCGGTGAAGAGACCGACTCATCCACCGCGGATACGGCCGGGCACGCCCGCGAGTGGGGCGCGCGTGTTCTCGAAGTGGGACCCGTCGCACCGACCGGCGATTGGCACCTGCCGGTGCAGGCCTCGGCCGTGTCCTCTTTTTCATCGTTGGCCTTGATCCCTCCGCTTGCTTTACTGGCCTACCGCACTGCGCGCGCCCGCGGCCACAACCCCGATAAGCCCGCCTGGCGTGATCGTTACATCTCGCAGGGAATGACCCACATCCTCGGCGAGTAAGCGGCATGCCTCGACAAGCCATTGGGATCGACATCGGAGGCACCCTCACCAAGATTGCCATTGTCTCGGAAGACGGCAGCATTCTCCACAGTGAAGCCCTTCGCACTGCCGCCCGCCAGGACCCCGGCAAATACCTTGAACAGCTGGCGCAGCGGGTGAAGCGGTTGCTGAAGCGCCGCACGGTTGAAGGGATCGGGCTGGCTGCTGCCGGATTTCTGGCAGATGACCGCCGCTCCATTCGCTATAACCCGAATACGCCGGCCCTGGTCGGCATTGACTATGTCGATCTCCTGTCCCCATTTCAACTGCCGGTGCGCCTGGAGCAGGACCTCAATGTGCCCACGCTGGCCGAATATTATTTTGGTGAATTCCGCGCCGCGCCGCGCTTGATGACGGTATCGATTGGCACGGGCCTGGGTGCCGGCTTTATGATCGGCGATCGACTGCTGGATTTCGCCGGCGGCACGGCTGGTGATACGGGCCATATCATCCTGGACCCAGAAGGGCCGACGTGTACGGCCGGCTGTCATGGCTGCGCCGAGGCGCTGATCGCAACCCCCAATATCATCCGCCTGGCACGGGAGCAAAAAGCCAATCGCTCCTCCCGCATTTCAGCTCACAGGGTGATCACCGCTGCAAGAGAGGGACAGCCCTGGGCGCTGGAGATCCTTGGAAAGATCGGCGGCTGGCTCGGACAATGGCTCGCCTCTCTTTCCCCGATCTTTCTTCCATCGCATATTGTTCTATGCGGAGGGGTGGCGGAGGCAGGTGAATTTCTGCGTGCCACAGCCGAATCCCGTTTTCGGGAGCTGAGCGGACCGGAATATACCCAGGCCGTGATCGCTCTCAGTCGCTTTGGTGGCCGTGCCGGTGTCATCGGTGCCGCCGCTCCTTTCCTGACAAGAACTTCCCCGGAGAATTAACTTGGCAGATTGGCTCCGATCCTTTACCGAACATTTTCCCTCCGAGTTATGGACCACGGCTGCAGATGAGCTGGCCCGTTACAGCCGTGATACCTGGCCGGTTGCTCTCAAGATGGAGCAAAGTGGACAAAGACCCTACCTCCCTGCGCTGGTCTTTCGGCCTCACTTTCCCGAAGAAGTATCGAGGTTGCTTGGGTGGGCGAACACGAACCGCGTTCCCGTGACTCCCTGGGGAGCGGGTTCCGGCGTGGTCGGTGCGGCGATCCCTACCCAGGGCGGCATCCTGTTGGATCTTTCAGGATTGGACAAAATCATTGCGCTGGATGAGACCAACCTGCTCGTCAAGGTACAGGCCGGGTTGCTGGGTCATCGATTGGAAGCCGCCTTGAATGCGCGCGGCTACACCCTCAACCACTCGCCCCAATCCCTGGACCGGTCGACAGTGGGCGGCTGGGTCGCCACCCGCGCCTGCGGACAGTTCTCCTCCCGTTGGGGCGGCATCGAAGACCTGGCCTTGTCCCTGACGGTTGCGCTTGCCGATGGAGAAGTGATCACAACCTTGCTCGCGCCGCGGGCTGCAATGGGACCCGAAGTACGGAATCTGTTTATTGGCTCGGAGGGAACACTGGGTGTTGTCCTGGATGTTACCCTGAAGATCTTTTCTCTCCCTGAGACACGCCTGCTGGAAACGCTCGCCTTCCCTTCGGTCGAAAGCGGACTGCAGGCCATGCGACGCCTGATGCAGTCGGGACTGCGCCCGTTCCTGATCCGTTTTTATGACGCCGATGAATCGATCTTTGTCGCCCGCTGGAGCGACGTCACGCCTCCGTCCGGCGCCCATATTTTTATCCTGGGTTGTGAGGGCTTGAATGAGATGGCACAGGCTGAATATCAAGCCTCTGTCAGAATCCTTCAATCCGAAGGGGGAATGGTCCTGGGTCCCGCGATCGCCCAGGGCTGGATGGATCACCGCTTCGACTTCTCCGGCGTGGAGAACCGCCTGGCACAACCGGGCGGGGTGGCCGAAACCATCGAGATCGCCTGTTTCTGGGATGGAATTCTCGAGACCTACCGGGCACTCAAGAACGATCTTTCTCCACTCGCTGAACACGTGTTGGGACATTTTTCTCACGCCTACCCCCAGGGAGTTTCGCTGTACATGATCCTCCTCGGCGAGGCAGCCGACGCGGAAGCCGCCGAGACACGTTTGCGCCAGATCTGGGAAACGGCCATGCGCACCAGCATCGATCACGGTGCAACGATCTCTCACCACCATGGCATCGGGCTGGCACGCCAGGACTACCTGCAGCACGAATTGGGTGCAAGCTTCGGAGTCCTGGATAAAATCAAATCTTCCCTGGACCCGAATGGGATCCTGAACCCGGGCAAGTTGGGATTTCGGAGGTAACAATGGATGCGCGCACTGGAAAAAAGATCCGCATGGGACGGCTGTTCGATCGGAACAGTCACAAGACCCTGATCGTGGCCTATTCCCACGGTGTGCTGATGGGACCGCGTCCCGGCATGCGCAGCCTGGAGGAGATGAGACAGATGGTCCTGCGTCTGGACCGTGCCAATGGATTGATGGTAGCACCGGGCCTGGTCACGCCGCTGGAGGAGGCTTTCATTGGCCGGGATCGCCCGTCCCTGTTCGTTCACCTGGATTATCAGAATTTCAGCCGGGATATCATGCCGTATCCGCAGGGGTCGGCGGTGGAGATGGCTCGAATCAAGGATGTGATCGCGGCCGGCGCCGACGGGGTGATGACCTATCTCTACATGGGCTATGATGATCCTGAGCGTGAGAGGATGGAGATTGCCCGCAACGCCCGCCTGGCGCGGGATTGCGAGAAGTGGGGCATCCTGTTGATGATCGAGCCACGCAGTGCCCGCGAAGCAGGCAGGCCCTCCGATAAGACGGATCCAAAGATCCTCTCGCTCTACTGCCGGGTCTCGGCCGAGATCGGCGCCGACCTGGTGAAATGCATTCATCCCGGCGAGGAGCAGGCGCTCCGCAGCGTGATCGACGGCTGTCCCGCGCCAGTCCTGGTCGCCGGAGGGTCACGTGCCGAAACGGCAGAGCAGGCCTATGCCCGGGCCCGGTCGGCGATGCGTGCCGGCGCCTCCGGGCTGGTGTATGGCAGGAATATTTATGAAGCACCCGACCCCGCCGCGGAGCTGGACCGCTATCTCCAGATTGTCCACGGCTGACGCCCGATGATCGTTACCGTGTCCCCGAACGTTGCCCTGGACCGTGTCCGGGTCGTGCGCGGCTTCCAGCCTGGGAAACAAAGCCGTGCCCTTTCGGAATTCCTGCAGCCGGGAGGATCCGGGGTCCACGCCTCGAGTGTGATCCAGGCACTGGGCGGTGAAACGATTGCCCTGGGGTTGCTGGGAGGCCATGCCGGGAAGCTGTGGAAAGCGGAGGCAGGCCGGCGCAGGCTTCACTATGAGATGGTGCCTTTCGCAGGCGAGACCCGTGAATCCTTCTGCATGATCGATCTCGACCTGGGCAGTGTCGTGGAAAGCGTGGTGGAGGGACCCTTGATTCCACCCGGCATCCAGAAGGATCTGCTTGCCCGGCTGGACAAATATCTGCCCGATTCGGAGTTTTTGGTCCTCTCAGGTAGCCTGCCAAAGGGACTCCCTGTCTCCACGTATGCCGGGATGATCGAGCTCGCAAAACATCATCGTGTCCCAGTGCTGGCCGATATTCATTCCCAGCCGCTGCGGGAAGCGCTTCCCTCCAGACCCTGGCTGATCAAGCCCAACCTGGCTGAATTCCACGAACTGATCGGGGATACCACGCACGGCCTCCAGGAACGGGCCCGCGCAAGTAAAAAATTCTGTGACCAAACCGGGATCCTGCTTGCCCTTTCCATGTCAGGCGAAGGAGTACTCCTCACGACACCCAATGACCAGTGGCTTTTGGCGCCTCCCTCCATCGCCATGCATCTGCCGGAGGGAACCGGACAAAACGTGATCGGCTGTGGCGATGCACTGGTCGGCGCACTCGCTTTTGAGTACTGCAGGACCGGCGACCTATTACAGGCCGCCAGGCTGGGCCTGGCCGCCGCCCACTTCAGCTTGAGTACACTGGGGGTTCCCGAAATTGATCCGCATCAGGTCAGGGAGCTTGAGAGACACGTTCATATGCAGCGGCTCTCGTCCATCGCCCCGCGCTCAACGAAGTAAACATATCTCAGTCGCTTGTCTTCCGGGGGACAAAATTCAACCCCTCATCACATGCCTAGGATCATTGTCGTTAAGAGAAAATAGCGCTCATGATCAGACGGGAGAAATACTTCCATTGATATTGGATTTGATGGCGCAAACATGAATCGAAGACTAATAGCTGGAGGAGCTCAAGTGAATCAGATTTATGTTCATACACTTCGCTATCATTACCATGGCCGGGGCCTGCGCAGGTCCCGGACAATGTTCCCGATCTCCTATGGCCCGTTCCAGGATGAGGATGCCGCGAGGGAGTGGATCCGCTGCCGGGGCATTACCCGGGCGACCAGACTGATGTACGCCCCTGCCGCCGAGAACATCAAGGTTTCCCACGATCATTTGGCTTTTGTAAGGCGGCTGTAGAGTCATTCCTTGCCCTTCGTGGGTATACTATCAATACTTGCACAGCTTCTCATTCATCAAATCCACCATTATTCCCTCTGAGAAGTTGCGCTGGCCTCCCCGCTCTTGGGCCCGGGGAGGTTTTTATTGTGAACAGCCCAACCATGTAGCATGAGATGTTTTACTACCGACACTATCCACAGCCAAATTGCTCAATTTGTTATCTGGGGAACGTCAGCAATAACAATCGATCAACCGAAAAACTCTCAATTCATTGATTGTACAAGTACGAACAATATAAATGTCCTTTGTATACTGCATCCTCCCCTGACGGTACGTGGCCATCTCCCAAGTGTCTCCATTCCCTGGGGAAAATTCCTAATCTGCCCTGATGTACTGTTCAGGGATCCTAAAGGTAAAATTTATTCAGATTAATGCGAACTGCTTGACACTTGGAGTCAAAACACGGTCAATGAATGCCCTGGGTCTCGAAAAAAACGGGCTGGCAATCATCTATGCCAGCCCGTGGTCTTACTCAAGTGAAATCGAACGTCCCTGTTATGGTGTCACCGCTCCAGGGATGGGTACATTATTTGGTATCCCCTTTGCGTTTGCATCCACTGCTTCCGTGAGAAGCTGGAAGTTTCCTTCGGCATCCACATTGTGGCAGCTAAAGCAATTTCCATTCAGCTCGCGGGTGAAGATCACACTGCCCATATGGGAGGGGTGCAGGATGTCGCTGAGCATGATCGGAGCCACATTGCCTTTGCCATCCTTGCCCGCCGCATGGCACTGCAGGCAGACCGTCACACTGACATCATCGGTGGGCTTCATCGAAGTGCCGTCCGGCGCGGTGGTTGGGTGCTGGCCATTGGTGGCATTGGCAGCTTCCCAGGCCAGCGTGTAATTCCCCTTATCCTTGTCGACCAGTGCGTGGCAGGCCGGGCAGCCGCGCGAAGTCTTGTCATACTGCAGCGGGATGGCTGTTGCCAGGGCTGCAGCGCCAGCAATGGCAGTGCTCTGGGCATCCGTCAGCCCTGCACCCGCAGCACCCGCAGGGCCGGCGGGGCCTGCCGGCCCTGCGGGACCTTGTGGGCCAGCAGGCCCTTGCGCACCCGCAGCTCCCGTGCAGGCGGTGACCAGTGCCACGGCAACGATCATGAGTCCGGCTAAAACGAGTAACTTTTTTGACATTTTTGTGACTCTCCTTTTGTAGACTTTCTCATATAGGACGGCTTCCGTGCGATCCTAATAATATAAGGCAATCCTCAATCACCTGAAACGGACGGATTGCAAAAGGGCAGGCAACTTCACCGAATAATCGAATCTGTGGTAGTTGCTTGCCACTTAATGGTACTTCGGGGGTTGAAAAAAACAATAGACATCTGTTGAATATTTCCGGTTAGATTACGCTGAAAACTTCTTATTCCTGGTAAATATTTTGAAACGCTTGTTGAAGGACTAGCCAAGTTTCTGAGTATTGAATAAAGTATGTCTCAATTCCGGCAAGTATCCGGTTGTAGGGGACGATAGAGACTTTGGGGTCAGAACCATCTCGAAAAACGCGCACGCAAAGCGCCCGGCCCTCGGGTACACGCTTTGTTGGCCACACCTGCCTGTCCAGAATTCAGACCTTTAGTGAACCACGGAACGCCCTACCGCTATACCAAGAGGGTGCGCTATTATGAAAGACAAAGACACGGCCGTAGCGGCGGTGACAAAAGAGGGCGCCGTCGAGTTTCCTGATCCCAGGAGGGGTTTGCACCCAGCTCTCTGTCTTCGTATCGAAATTGCCAAGTTTTTGCAACGCTCGATATTGTTCTTCCGTCAAAAGCTCAATGCCCATGGCGGCGGCCATATCCATCACGTTGCCACCTGGCGCCTCTCGTCTTTCCGCCGCCTCACGGTCATAACAAGCCTTTTTGCGGCCGGTAGGACTTTCCGGTGAACAATCATAAAAAATGTATTCACCGGTCTTTTTATCATAATCAACAACATCCGGTTCACCGCCAGTGCTTTCCATTGCATAAAGTGACAATAGTTTTTCAGGATGAGTTTCCAGCTTCGCCTGTATTTTGGGCCATTTGAGACATTTGTGGCGGTTCATGTTTTTCTCAAAACGATCCTTTAATGTTTTAAGCAGTTCATCACCTTGTTCTGGTGATAATCCCAAATTTATCTCAATTTTAGAAATAGGTTTATCACTGCCTTTACCTTTCGACGACTTCTTAGCCATGCATTGACTCCTTTTTACCGTTATTCATGCCGTCCATACTTTTATACTATCGTGAGCGATCAGTTTGTCAAACATATCAACGCCCAATGTTATTTCAAAGGCTCACAATTGCCTAGAAACAGATCTGAAAAACGCGCAGAGCGCCAGCCGTCCGGGGCACGCGGTGTTGGTCGGTTTTTCACTCACTGGGTTTATTGGGATATGGATATTTTTCGTGTGCCATTCTATTTGCCTGGGCTACAGAATAACCCTGCTCTCTCAAACTTTTCCAAAGGGCAGCGCGAACAGAGCCATAGTCATCGAAAGGAGCCTGCTGGAGCAATTGTGCCTGATCCTGAGCCATTTTCTCGCCCCATTGTGGAGAGAGTAGCGTAAGCAATTCAATTTGTTTCGGATATCCCACTCTTCGAATATCTTGATTCTCGAGGCGGTTGTTCTCTGCATACATCATGGAAAGTGCAAAAGTAACATCACTGAAGATATTGTACAGAAGCTCATCGACTTCCAGTGCTGTGTAACGACGAACTTCCTGCCCGCTTTGTGCGACCACATAGTAATAAGCCGTAGAACCAACCTCAATATGCGGGCGCGAGGTCTGTTCAGAATACCCATAGGTGGGGAGCATATTCTGCGGTGCACCGATTTTTTGAGCTAATTCATTCACCAATACTTCGATTTCAAATAGCTTCAACATCATGTTTCTATTGTACGAAGAACCGCCCAACGGCCTGCGGCCTGCCCCGCACGCTTACTGCGGGGTATGCCTCTCCTGGCTACGTCTGGGGAGAACCAACTTACGAAATGGGAAGCTGCCAAGTTCAGAACAACTTCAAAAAACGTGCACGCAAAGCGCCCAGCTTTCGCTTCACACTTTGTTGGGCGTTTGAACTCTTATTATGCCTCCTCTTTGATTCATCTGCCAATCATATTTTAATTCATAGGGATTGGCATCTCCTTGAATTGCCATTTTCTATAACATTTACGCAGATAAGACAAGTGCACATCCCAATCTGCTGGTGTAAGCGGTGTAATGGGTTTTAGCTCAATGTGCTTCTCGTCGGAAATGTGAAAACCCCAGGAAAAACCAAGTAAGGGCGTCACGATTCGACGATCTTCACGAAAGGGCGATGTAATCCGGCGGGGACCGCGTAGCGGCGATGCTGCCAGAAAACTTTGAGCGACCCAATCCAGGTCAGCTCGTTTATCTCGTGATGGGGCATCGAATAGCGTGGGGGTGATGCCAAACCAGCAGTAGGGTGAGGGTGCATATTTATCAAGGTCAAAGACATCAAACGGATCCATTTCGAACTGACGTCCATGTGAAGAATTATCGGTGGAACACACCAATTGGATCCAGCCGAGTAACCCAAGATACCCGCTGCCAAGAAACTCAATAGTCGCTTTG
>JBLMZU010000304.1:0-13046 GCA_050258995.1 Bacteroidota bacterium | reverse complement strand
GCCTGGGGAGTATCAAAAACATAGGCCTGTACTTCCTGGCCATTGACTGTGAGACTCTGGCCAGGTACGTTGAACAAAGGCTGGCTGACAGCACCGGCAGACCCGACCGTCACACCGGCCGCCTGTAAAGCGGCCATCAGGCTGTTGAGATCCTGGACGGCGGCGGTCTGAACTGCCGTAGAGGCGGCCAACGTACTAACAGCTCCTGCAGCAGTCGCCGCTGCCGTGGATGCAGCCAGGGTATTTGCAGCTGGCACAGCTGTATTTACTGCTCCTGCGACGTTTGCCGGCGGGGTCGCCTGGCCTCCACAAGCGGCCAGCAGGAAAGCCAGCAGCGTTAATGAACTGAGCAACAAGTATCTTTTTCTCATTTTTCTCTCCTTCCACGGAGGTTAACGAGGAAGAGGAGACAATCCGTACGGGGAATATTCCGGCTAAAAAAGTACCGTTGGTACCGGCGGGCAAATGCCCGAGTATCAACGGCGATACGTGATAGAACCATCAAAGGGGATCCTGGCGGATTTCAACGTTTCTGTCCCAGGTCTCTCTCGACTTGAAGCCTTCTAAAATCCCTCCGCCACATACTCGCCCCATACGACCCGGAGCGTATTGCAGATCTCACCCAGGGTAATATCGTTCTCCACACACGCAATAAAAAGCGGCATTAAGTTCCCGGTGCCAGAGGCAGCCCCCTTCAATTGATCGAGCAATCCATCGACTACTCGCTGATCTCTAGCCTCTCTTAACTCCTTTAGCCTCGCCCGCTGACCAATCTCAATCGCGGGATCTACCTTTAAACGCTCCAGGGTTAGACCTTCCTCCACCTTAAACTGATTCACGCCCACAATCACCTGTTCACCGCGTTCGATCGCCTGCTGGGCCTCATAGGCGGCATTCTGGATCTCATTCTGCATGAAGCCCTTTTCGATCGCCTGGAGCGCCCCGCCCATATCATCGATCCTGGCGATATATTCCTCGGCGCCCTTCTGGATCTCGTCGGTGAGATATTCAATGAGATACGAGCCTGCCAGCGGGTCCACCGAATCGGCCACGCCCGACTCGTAGGCAATGACCTGCTGCGTCCGTAAAGCCACGCGCACAGATTTTTCAGTGGGCAGCCAGAGCGCCTCGTCCATGGAATTGGTGTGCAGGGATTGGGTCCCACCCAAAACAGCCGAGAGGGCCTGAATTGTTACACGCACCACATTATTCTCCGGCTGCTGGGCCGTCAAGGTGGAGCCGGCGGTCTGGGTGTGGAAGCGTAACTGCCAGCTTGCCGGTTTCTGGGCCTTGAAGCGCTCACGCATGATCTTTGCCCACAAACGACGCGCCGCCCGGAACTTGGCAACCTCTTCCAGGAAGTTGTTGTGGGCGTTGAAGAAGAAGGAAAGCTGAGGCGCGAAATCGTCCACAGAAAGTCCGGCTTTGAGGGCAGCCTGGATGTAAGCGATGCCGTTCGCCAGGGTGAACGCCACTTCCTGCACGGCAGTGGAACCAGCCTCACGGATGTGGTAGCCCGAGATCGAGATCGTGTTCCAGTTCGGGACCTCCTTCGCACAGAAGGAGAAGATATCCGTGATCAGGCGCATGGAAGGCGCCGGTGGAAAGATATACGTGCCGCGGGCGACATACTCCTTCAGGATGTCATTCTGGATCGTGCCGCGCAGCTGCTTCATGTCCACCCCCTGGCGTTTGGCCACGGCGATGTACATGGCCAGGAGCACGCCGGCCGGTGCGTTGATGGTCATCGAGGTGGAGACCTTGTCGAGCGGGATCTGGTCGAAGAGCTGTTCCATGTCGCGTATGGACGAGATCGACACGCCGACCTTGCCTACCTCTCCCTGGGCGATCGGGTCATCGGCGTCATAGCCGATCTGGGTGGGCAGGTCGAAGGCGACGCTCAGGCCGGTCTGTCCGTTCTGGAGCAGGTAGCGGTAGCGGCGGTTGGAGTCTTCGGCCGTGGAAAAGCCGGCATACTGGCGCATGGTCCAGAAGCGTGAACGGTACATGGTCGGCTGGACGCCGCGCGTAAACGGGTACTGGCCGGGGAAGTTGAGCTTCGCCTCGTAATCGGGATCCGGTTGCGATGGGAGTCCGATGCGGGGCACTTCGATCCCGGAGCTGGTCTCGAAGCGCTCCTTGCGCTCCTTGAATCGATCTAATGATTTCTTGAGAGTGTTTTCCTGCCATTTTTGATACTGGTCGTCGATCGTCATTTTTTCACCACAATGTCTCACGAAGGGTCACGAATGTTTAAGATCCAGCCTGCATACCTTCGTCTGCCTCGGCGGTTAATAGATTTCCTCAAGTATAAATCCATCCCACCTGAATATACAGGACATGTGACATGATCGGGGAACGAGCAATGTCCTCAACCAGAATTACTTTTTCTGTGTGTTAAACTCCATCGTATGCGAAAAGAGAGGAAAAATGCAGATCTGTTATTTACTTGCCTTCCCGGATTCTGAGGTGAGCAGCCAGCAAAATAGAGAGCAGATCAAGGGACTGAAGGATGCACCCTACTTCCAGCCCGTGGATATCGATCTGGTTTCCCTGGGAGAAGAGACGCTCCTGGTCGAAGGACATGCGGTCTCGGTGATCCGCCAGCAGTATGATGGGCGGGTCCAGATGATCGAAGCCCACTTCGATCTGCAGAACCCCTTCGCGGGCTCCGTGCTGACAGAACGGACCAAGATCCAGGGCACGCTGCAGTCACGTTATGTTCCGGAGTTATTTCGGAAGAACAGCCTTTTTGAGGAGTATACGATCCTGCTCGTTCAGGAAGCTAAACCAACGCCTGACAAGTGGATCGATAGAAACAGCCTGGCAATTGCCAATTTCATCCGCTCGCAACGCGAGGTACTTGACACAGAGGAGGTGGAGGAAATCCTGGTTTCCCGGGCGCGTTATTCCGCCCAGGAGCTCAGCCTGGTGGATTGGGAAGGGGCGGTTATTATCGCCTCGAATGGGGATTTTGCATCCGATATCGCCCTGCTGAAGATCGGCAACTACCAGATTCTGCGCTACCGCATGCTTGACAAAACCATCGAGGAGATGCTCGATAAGATCAACGAACGATTCTTCCAACAGAAAGGGCGGCCTCGACCGACACGCGGCCTGATGCGCCAGATCATGGAACACAGGCTGGAGGTCATGCTAGATTTTGAGCGTGCCGAACAGAACCTGCTCCTGATCGGTGACTGGTACACCGCCAAGCTATATAAAGTCATCCAGGATGAATTTTATTTACAGGACTGGAAGGAGAGTGTCCGTACCAAGCTGGACAATCTGGAGGACATCGTCGAGACCATGCAGGATAATTTCTCACTCTCCTGGGAGGCCCTGCTGGATCGCCTGCAGCTGCTCGGCTGGGTCCTGCTTCTCATCGGTTATCTGTATTTGTATCTGCTGGATGCCGGGTGGATCAGACTTCCCTGAAGGCGCGTCCAGGAAACGCCTGTCCGAGACACCCGGTTCTCTCACTGGATGCATACAGGTTGACCCATCGATCGGCAATCAGCATTTCCCACCGTCCCAGCCATACTCTATAATAAGGGGATGAGTGAAATCCCCCGTCCCATTCCTGAGTCATACTGGGTCGAGCCTGGCCGTTTGCTGGCCGGCGAGTACCCGGGTCATTTCGATGAGCAGAAGGCACGCCGCCGCGTCGACGCCTTTCTGGAGGCCGGCCTGGACACCTTCATTGATCTCACGACACCGGGTGAAGTCTCTCCCTATTCGGAAATCCTGAAGGAGCAGGCCCGGGCTTATGAGATGGACGTGAGCCATTATCGCTTCCCGATTAGAGATTTCGGCCTGCCCACAAATGCACAGATGAGGCGAATTCTGGATCAGATTGACGAAAGCCTGCAGGCGGGCCGAAAAGTCTATGTCCATTGCTGGGGCGGGATCGGCCGGACAGGGACCACGATCGGCTGTTACCTGGTGCGGCGCGGCCTGGGCGGGAATGAGGCCCTGCGCCAGCTGGCCCGCTGGTGGCAGGAGGTCCCCAAGAGCAGCATCCATCCCCGATCCCCGGAAACCCTCGAACAGGCGGCCTTTGTGCTTGGCTGGGCCGGCCAGGAATATCCCCCAAACGGATGACTTTGATTCGTTTGAAAAACATTAAAGAGTAATCAGGGGACAGCTTGCCGTATTCAAATGGCAGTATAATCTTTTTTCGGAGGCGCAATCTTTTGGAAAACATTCAACCAGACACACAACCCAACCAACCACTGCCGGAACCGGTAACCGAACAACCCGCAAACTGGAAACGCTTTGTCCTGGACATCCTTGAAACGCTGGTCTTAGCCATTGTTCTTTATTTTGGAATCAATGCCATATCCGCCCGCGTACGGGTGGATGGCTTCAGCATGCGGCCCACCTTGCAGGATGGCGAGTATATTCTCGTCAACAAGCTTGCCTATAAGTTTAGTGAGCCCAAGCGCGGCGATATCATTGTATTTATCTTCCCCGTCAACCCGCAGGAGGATTTAATCAAGCGCATCATCGGCATCCCGGGCGATACCATCACCGTCCAGGATGGGACGCTTAAGGTCAATGGTGCCGTGGTGAATGAGCCATATATCAACGCCCCTCCCGCCTATAATGGGACCTGGGAGGTCCCCGAAGGTAATTTATTTGTACTGGGCGACAATCGCAACGATTCGCGAGACTCGCACCAATGGGGTCTTCTACCTATTCAGAATGTGATCGGCAGGTCTGTGTTGATCTACTGGCCGCCTAAAGAGTGGCAGGTTATCCGGCATGTCGATCAGGCCGGTATACCCCAGTCCCCGCTGCAGGAATCTTGGAGCATCCGATGAAGGAACAACCGGCGTTCTCAAATCCAACGTCCCCCTTCCCATGCAATGAATGTGCAGCAGGTGTCATGCATCTGCGGCATATCACTTATTTCACCTGGCTGGGAGAGGAGCTGATCACAGTCCCCAACTTCCCTGCCTGGGTGTGCGATATGTGCGGGAGACGGGAATATGACGAGCGCGCCATCTCCTGGCTGGCCATGCTCCTGGATCCGAATGCCGGCAAGCCCACCCGTCGCGTCAAGCGGACGCCCCGGCCGGGTTCGCCCAAGCCCAACATCTCCCACCCCTCGTTTGATTAACCTGCCCTGAAGTATTCCAGGCGTCATGGACACCACTCCCCGAACCTATCGCTTTCTCCCGGCTGATGTCTACATTTCGGGGTATCGAGTGGTGGGAAAGGTCATGGTATCCACCCACGGTCTGTTGGGGATCGTGAACGACACGACCAAATCCCACCTGGAGCTTCATGATGCCCGCCTGGCGCGGATCCACATGCCGACCAAGCTGGTGGACCATTTTGAAGTGGTCCGCCTGGTCAAGTCACAGATCTTTGCGATCTGCGCCGCCCGGCGTGAGGACCTGGGACCCACGGGGATCCAGCGCAGCGGTTACACCAACATTTCGGTGATGCCCGCACGACTCACCACTTCCGTATACGAGCTTGAGGGAAAACTTGAAGTGGCAGGACGGTTTGATTTCGCCGTGATGATCGCCGACAAAGCCCGCAATTTTATTCCGCTTTATGAGGCGGTCCTGACAGCCATTCTGATCCCCAATCTTAAGGTCGAGAGTCCCGGTATACTCTTCAACCGCGAGAAAGTGGACCTACTCGGTCTTTTGGGCCAGCGTGTGAAGGAAGAGAAATAGCCCAAAATGCTTGACCCCCGGCAGGTGCGATGATAAAATCCGCCCGCTCTTAAGAATGTTTGCCCCCATCGTCTAGTGGACTAGGACGCAGCCCTTTCAAGGCTACGACCGGGGTTCGAATCCCCGTGGGGGCACCTATTTGTAGCTGTAGCAATATCTTTTATTTTTCACTTTTCGAAGGCAAAGGTGCTTTAAAAAAAGACCACGCTGAGCGTGGTCTTGATTGTTAATAATCCGGAGGTCCTTGGCTGCACATCAGGAGGACTGTTAATACCGAGCTGATACCGCGCTGATGAGCGGCTTGTATGTCCCTGATACCTTTACGAGCAAGACCACTGAGCAACTGTACCAAGAGTGAAATACAGAGGCTCTGGCGATCCATTCGCCTTGACTAAAAACCCCAAAAAAATAATCTTCCCAAAGTTCACAATTGGAAATATAGGAGCTGCCCGTCGATCCGGCGGACGGTTTGTGATGGAGCATTTTTTCCAGGAATGATGCTTAGAACCGGAACCAGCAACCAGGAAGCTATTGCTTATACTGTACAAGTACAGTTTCTGATGGGCCAGGAAAAAAGAACTGTTTGTTCAGCTTTAATACTTGTTGACAGATACAGTAATGCTTGCTATTCTTGCTGGATACAATCATAAAATATGCGATGATGTAGACCAACCGGCATCCTGGCGCATACGAAGGAACACAAAGGCGATACAGAACTGATGAATCTTAGAAGCGGCCTCAAAGCGCTGACCATTACATGCTTTGCCTTATTCCTTTTATTCCATATGGGATCCCGGGTGACAGGGTTATCTCCATCAACGGCAATGTCCCCGGGACATACGAGTTCACGGGGTGGGGAGCCATGCAAGGCACGACCACAGGTTCTCACCGAGGGACAAGATCAATATCCACTAGGCAGGCATATCGATGTCCTCAAGGATTCGGACGGGACCCTGACGATCGACCAAGTGTCCTCCCCTGCATTTAATGACCGGTTTACTCCCAGCCTAGTAGACGTTCCGGCTTTCGGTTATACCAGGGATGTATATTGGATACGCCTGTGCCTCGACAACCATACTCAGCAGAAAGTCCAATGGCTGTTGGACACCGGGTTCCCAAACATGCACTATGTTGACCTGTATACGCCCCAGCCGGATGGTTCGGGCTTTGAGGCCAGGCAAACTGGGGTTCTGCGGCCCCTCTCCACGCGCGATCTGCTCGTCTCACGTTTTGTCTTCAATCTGAATATTCCGGCTGGTACAACAGAGACGCTTTATCTGCGTTTCCAGAACGGGGAATCAATGACCCTGCCCCTGACTTTATGGCAGCCGGGGGCCTTTTCCCAGACCTATGCAACGGAGTTATTACTCCTCGGCCTGTTCTACGGCGCGTTGTTCATCATGCTGGCCTATCACCTCTTTGTGTGGTATTCGCTGCGGGAAACCAGCTATCTGTATTATGTGTGCTTCCTGGCGACCGGCATCCTGACTTTTGCCTGTTATGATGCCCTGGCGGCACTCTATCTCTGGCCGAACCAGTATCTCCTGAACCGTTATGGCATGCCTGTGTTTGTTTTCCTTTTTCTGGCATCGATCCTTAAATTCACAGATACCTTCCTTGATATTAGAGAGAGAATTCCAGGGCTTCATCGAGTCATTGTAGCCCTGATGGCAGCTTGCGGACTCCTGCTCGTGTTGGTGCCTTTTGTCAGCTATCATTTGCTGGCCTATCTTTATGCTCCCCTGGCCTTGATCTCAGCAGGAGTGGCAGGCGCGGCAGGATTGATCTCATGGCGAGATGGATATCAACCGGCCAGATTCTTCCTGTTCTCCTGGGTAGGATTTTTATTCGGCGTGATCGTTATTGTCCTGGTTCGAGAAGGATTTATGCGAAGCACAAACCTGAGTGAGATTCCTTTACGAGCTGGCATTCTCTGGCTGGCGGCGTTCTGGTCGATCTCGCTGGCAGACCGGATCAACCTGCTGAAATCGGAGACAGAGCGTGCCAATCGTGCCCTGCTCGGCAGCGAACATAAACTGGAACAAATCCTGGAGGGCTTGCCACTGGGGGTGGTGATGTATGGGAAGGACCGCAAGCCGAATTACATCAACCGGCGCAGCGTCGAGATCCTCAACAATCCGGAACAAGGCATCATGCCAGATCTCTCTGCCGGGCGGACACCCGAGATGGCGATCAAGTACTATTCCCTCAAAAAGGAGGATACCGATCGCACCTACCCCTTAAAGGAATTTCCCATCCAAAGTGCGCTGGAGGGGGAGTCTGCTTCAGCAGATGATATCGTGGCAGACATGGGAAATCGGCGAATCCCCTTGGAAGTTTGGGCCAGTCCAGTCCGGGACAACCAGGGGAATGTCGAGTCGGCGGTAGTCGCTTTCCAGGATATCACCGAACGCAAACGGGCCGAGGCGGAGCTGGTCCAATATCGCAAAGAGCTTGAATCGCTCGTCGAAAAAAGGACCCGCGAGCTAACAGCGATCAATGCCTGGCTCGACCGGATAAATGAAACTCACCAGACCGTCAGTGGGGCCAAGGATCTGCCAGGCGCATACAGAAGGTTATCCCCCCTGCTCCGTCAATTATTGAACGCTCAGGTCATCTTCATCACTTACTTGGATCAGCATTTCGAGCATTTCGAAGTGAGCAGCGACTCCCAGCAGGAGTTCACCGGTTTGACTGAGTTCGCTCAAAAATGGAAGGCTGTATTTCACCAAAATTCATCTCTCTACCAGGAGATCACTGCAGGGAAAACGGTTGTGGCTGCTGCCGCTCGAGAAGATCCGCTGACTGGGATGTTCAAGGAATGTTTTCCGGAACGGGAGATCGAATCGTTTGTACTGGCGCCCATGATCACACACCAGAAGGTTGGTGGTCTGGTGGGAATGGCGCTGGCTCAACCCATCGAGGAAATTCCAACCCAGCAGGTCACGCGGATCGAGAAGATGGCCCTGGACATCGCCAATCTGAGTGAGAACGCTGTCCTGCTTGACCAGGCTCTTGACCTGGCGATGGTGGAGGAGCGCAATCGGCTGGCACGCGAGCTCCATGACTCGGTATCTCAGGTCCTCTACTCTGCCAGTCTGATGGCCGAGCTGCTTCCGCAGCGCTTCAAGCGCAGTCCCGAGGCGGCTCTGGAAACTGCTTCAGAGCTGCGCCGCCTGACCCGCGGCGCCCTGGCCGAGATGCGCACCCTGCTGCTCGAGCTGCGACCCTCAGGAATCACAAATATGCCCCTTGGCGAACTCCTGGCACAGTTAATCGAGTCGGTCACCAGCCGGACGGATCTAACCTTTGAGTTGAATGTTGAGAATATCCCGCCGCTGCCGCCGGAGATTCAGATCGCCTTCTACCGGATTGCACAGGAATCCATCAACAATGTAGTGAAACATGCTCAGGCAAGTAAAATTACACTGAGTCTGAGCGCCCTGCCCTCGATCGCAGCACGCACGATCGAAGGTTGGATGGGCGCGATAGCGATGAGAATCACGGATGACGGCTTTGGATTTCGTCCTGAAGATCCATTCATCGAGAATTTGGGCCTGGGTATCATGCGGGAGCGTGCCGCAGCAATTGATGCAAATTATGATTTAAAGAGCCAGCCCGGGGAAGGCACGGAAGTAACCCTGGTCTGGCATTGGCCGGAGGTGAGCTAGAATGGTTCCACAACGACCGATTCGAGTTCTAATCGTAGACGATCACCACATGCTGCGCAGCGGCTTGCGACAGTTTATCGATACATTCGACGATTTGGTTCTGGCAGGAGAAGCCCGTAATGGGGCGGAGGCGGTGCAGCAATGCCTGGTAGACCCGCCGGATGTCATCTTGATGGATATGGTCATGCCGGTGATGGATGGGATGGAAGCGACCCGGCAGATCCTTCAGAATAATCCGGAGATGAAGATCATTTTTTTGACGAGCTTCCAGGAACAGGATCTTGTGGAACAGGCGCTCAAGTCGGGGGCAAAGGGCTATCTGTTGAAGAATGCATCAGCAGAGGATCTGGCAAATGCAATCCGTGCCGCTTATGCCGGCCGCTCCACCCTGGCGCCCGAAGCAGTGGATGCGCTGATCCGGGCGACCCGGCAGAAGAACATGCTTGGCTCCGATCTATCTGACCGGGAACGACAGGTTTTGGCACTCATGGTGGAGGGGGACTCCAACTCTCAGATTGCAGAGAAGCTTTCGATCAGCACTGCCACCGTAAAGTATCACGTCGGGGGAATTTTTTCCAAGCTGGGGGTCAACAGCCGGTCCCAGGCGATTACCCTGGCATGGCAGCAAAACCTGGTAGGGAAATAAAAATATGAGCACCTATACTTTGGTATAAGTCAGACCGCTCCTTTAGGTTCATCCATATTCGTAGGAAAAAATTCATCCTTCGAACGTTGTTCGAAGGATGAATTTCATTTATTCTTATACGGACAGTCGGCAGTAACATGGTTGAAATAGGAGGACAGGATCAACCTGATCTCCTTGATATCAATCTGCCGGCTGATCAGGATTGAGGAAAGAGCAGATGCACGTGATCGTCGCAGACAACAACCCAAAGTCACGCCAGGCACTTGTTCACCTCCTTGAGACGCAGCCAGGGATTTATGTTCTCGGCGAGGCGGACGAAGCGAATCGTCTACTTAGTTTGGTCAGAGAGCAATCGGTAGATGTTGTCATCATAGACTATAGCCTCCCCGGTATTCCTCTGATTGAGATGATCCATGCTGCACGCTCCATGCGTCAATCGATCCGGTTTGTCGTGATGAGCGATGATGTCGTGAACGCCAGGCTGGCGCTAAGCGCCGGTGCCGATATCTTTGTCAGCAGGAATGAGTCCCATGATAGTCTGCTTGCAACGCTGCAGCGTAGCGAAATGAAATAGAAGGGAATTAGTAGAGGTGAGAATGAGAGATCAACTGATCCGAGTGCTGCTTGTCGACGATCACGCCATGATTCGTAAAGGCATGAAGCTTTTTCTGCAGGAGTACGAAGGCATCTGCGTCATTGGAGAAGCTGCCAATGGCCTGGCCGCAATCGATCTTGCAGACCGATTGCGGCCGGATATCATCCTGATGGACTTGTCGATGCCCATCCTGGATGGAGTCCAGGCGATCCGCAGGATCATGTCAGCCCACCCGGATCAGCATGTCATCGTCCTGACTGGCTCCACAGAAGAGGGGGACCTGCTCTCCGCAATTCAAGCAGGCGCCATAGGCTATCTCAGGAAAGATGCGAAGGTGGAAGAGCTCATCCGGGCGATCCGGGATGCGCATATGGGCGTGCCAACCCTCGACCCAAGACTGGCCTGGAAGATGATGCAAATTAACAACACTGCGGTGGATAAAAAGCCTGCCGCCGGTCTGCTTTCAGAACGTGAAAAAGACTATTTTCGCCTGTTCTCCCTCGGAATGACAGATGAGGAAATTGCAAACAGGCTGGTGGTCAGCCCGGTGACGGTCAGGACCCACATCAGCCGTATCATTCAGAAACTGGGTGTGGAAAACCGGGTTCAAGCGGTATTGTGCGGTCTGCGTTTGGGTCTCGTCTCCGTCTATGAAACGAGAGACTCTGGAGGATGATCGACCACCAGGGAGAATATTTTCCAAATCTATAACAAAACGAAAACCAGAATTTCTGCAATACGAAATTAGTAGATCCATGCCTCAAAAGAGGAATCATTCGCCCTAAGGAGACCAAACGAGATGAGCACAAAAGACAACCTTTCACGTACAGTCCTTCCCATCCCCGATCAGCCGCATGTGGGTCTCACCACCTACGATGCCCGGGATCCGGATACGAAATTTCCGCCGATCAAGGAGCTGCGGCCACCGGACGGTGCGCCCAATATCCTGATCATCCTGCTCGACGATGTCGGCTTTGGTGCGTCGTCTGCCTTTGGCGGCCCCTGCCAAACGCCGACCTTCGAGAGGCTGGCAGCCAACGGCCTCAAGTACAATCGTTTCCATACCACAGCGCTATGCTCGCCTACCCGGCAGGCCCTGCTGACAGGACGCAACCATCACTCGGCGGGTATGGGCAACGTTCCTGAACTCGCCACCTCGGCACCGGGCGCGTCTACGGTTTTACCCAACACCATTTCCCCGATTGCACGCACACTGAAGCTCAACGGCTACTCGACAGCCCAGGTTGGCAAGTGCCATGAAGTTCCAGTCTGGCAGACCAGTCCCATGGGCCCGTTCGATTCATGGCCCAGCGGCGGTGGCGGCTTTGAGTATTTCTATGGGTTCCTGGGCGGCGAGACCAACCAATACTTCCCAGGAATTTACGAGGGTACGACACCGGTTGAGCCCGAGAAGACTCCGGAAGAGGGTTATCACTTCACCGAGGACATGACGAACAAGGCGATCAAGTGGATCCGCCAGCAGAAGTCTCTCATGCCCGATAAGCCGTTCTTCATGTACTATGCGCCCGGCGCAACGCATGCCCCGCATCATGTCCCCCCGGACTGGGCGGACAAATACAAGGGCAAGTTCGACCAGGGCTGGGATAAGGTCCGGGAAGAGACATTTGCCCGTCAAAAAGAGCTAGGCGTGATCCCACAAGACTGCGAGCTGACCGTACGGCATGCCGAAATCCCTGCCTGGGAAGCGATGCCGGATGCTCTCAAACCAGTACTCGCCCGCCAGATGGAGATTTACGCCGGTTTCCTCGAACATACCGATTATCATATCGGACGGGTGATCGACGCACTCGAGGATCTGGAAATCCTGGACGACACCCTGATCTACGTCATCATCGGCGACAATGGTGCATCAGCTGAGGGCTCGCTCCAGGGCACCTTCAACGAATACATTTCCCTCTCGGGTTTCGCCCACCTGGAGACTCCGGAGTTCCTGACCGAACGACTCAACAAACTCGGCGGCGTGGAAGCCTATAATCACTACGCGGTGGGTTGGGCGCATGCGATGGACACGCCTTACCAGTGGACCAAGCAGGTCGCCTCGCACCTGGGCGGCACACGCAACGGTACGATTGTGCACTGGCCCAGGGGAATCAAAGCCAAGGGCGAGATCCGTAGCCAGTTCCATCACGTGATCGACATTGCGCCGACCTTGCTGGAAGTGGCAGGCCTGCCTGAACCAGTTTTCGTCAACGGTGTGCAGCAGAAGCCGATCGAGGGAGTCAGTATGGCGTACTCATTCGATAATGCAGCTGCCCCCGAGCATCATGAGACTCAATATTTCGAAATGTTCGGTAACCGCGGCATCTACCATAAGGGCTGGACGGCCGTGACCAGGCACCGGATACCGTGGGAGTTTGCGCTCGCGAAACTGGCGGCCTTCGACGACGACGTGTGGGAGCTGTACGACACGACCAAGGACT
>JBLMZU010000303.1:0-14930 GCA_050258995.1 Bacteroidota bacterium | reverse complement strand
GGTGGAGAAGAAAAGGATCAGGAACTGCCTATTTTGAAAGGTGGCATTCAGCCCCTCCATGACAGGCATGGGATCGCCGACGGGCTTATTTGTCTCGCGCAAGCCGATCAGTGTGATGTAGATCGTGACCACACCAACCACACCGACCACCACTCCCATGGCTACCGCACCGATGCTCTCGAAGAGTGGCGCCGCCACCAGCGATCCGATCAATACACCCACGATCCCGAAGAACCCCTTCCAATAACTCAGGCCGAGACGGGCATGAGTCTCCGGAGCCATTTCAGGCAGGCTGGCGTCATAGGGGATTCCCACCAGGCTGTAGCTGGTATGGTAGATCAGGATGATCACCAGGAAATAGATCGCGTTGAGCGCGTAATTGGTCAGGCTTGGCGGGGTCCAGAGCAGGATGGCGCCGATCAGGATAAAGGGCGATGCAAACATCAGAAAGGGCCGGCGGCGTCCCCAGCGCGAGCGCAGGGTATCGGAATAATGGCCGATGAACGGGTCGATCGCCGCATCCCAGAATGTGGCGATCAGGAGCAGGATCCCCATGGTCACAGCCGGCATGTAGGTCGGACGACCCGAGTCGGGTGGGGGCGAGTAAAAGTACAGCAGCCAGGTGCTGACGGTGATGGCAAGAATATTGAGTCCGGCCGATGCGCTGGAATAGAGCGCTATACGCCAGAAGGGAAGCTTTTTATTTTCCATATTGACCTTTGCGCGTTCGATTCAGCTCTTTCGCATGGCATCCCGTATTTCCCGGTATCCGATCACCTTGATCTCCTCGCTCTCAAGGAATTTTTTCAGCTCGTCGCTCATGAAGGCGTTGTAATTGGCGACGCGGGCAGGCCAGTCGGGTGCAATGGCTCGCAGCTCAGGCGTGTCCACAGAGGGATGCAATATGAAATGAGTGATCCCGACCGGAATCTCACCCAGTAATTTCTTCGCCAGCCCGATATGGTCCCGATCATGCTCGAGGGGCATGCCAAGAATTCCATCCACCATCGGAATGCCCATCGACTCGAGCATGTCCATGACTGGCGCATACTCCATTCGTTCCCTTTCTCCGACACCCAATAATTCAATCCCAACGGCGGTGAGGCGCGGCAGCATGCTGGGAAGCAGCCTTTTGGCCGCTGCCTGCACATAGGATTGAATAAAAGATGGATTCAATATGGTTCCCATATGGGAATCGACATGGGTCACATCGATCCCTGCCGCCAGCGCCTGCTCGACCTGGGCATTGACCTCCGCCTCAACCGCCTCCGGCTTTGCGTTATCGTATACGGCCTGGTGCCACTGGTGGAAATAACCTGCCTCATCCAGCAGGCCGGAGCCTGGGTCCCTTGTAGAAACGGGTCCCCACCGGTAGCTTTCCCATTCGGCATTCAAGGTGGCATGGACACCCATGTCCATCCCGGGATTCTCCCGGCACATCCTTGCCACGGCAGGGAACCATGGACAAGGCACCATCGTCGCGGCAGAGGAAATCGTGCCGAATGCCCAAAGATCCTTGAACGCCTGCACGGAGGCCTGGCACATGCCGATGTCATCCGTGTGGAGGATGACGAGCCGATCGTTGTTGGTGTAGCCTAATTTTTGCAGATAGGGGTTGGGATTCATGCTGCAGTGACTCTTTTCTGTCTCTCGATGATTTCATCTTCCCAGGTAAGCTCATCTGAGTTCGGAATCCTGCCCTCGCGTTCCATCACCTCCAGGACCTGGGTCATGCCCAGCTCCAGCGAAACGCAGGGATGGAACTCAGGCACGTCCCGGAATAATTTCTCCGGTGAGTAGTAGTCATTGTAGGCAAACTCATCTTCGAGGATTCCGATCTCCGGGACGTTGAGTCTCTTCAGGTCGTCGAACGGCACACCGACAAGCTCCGCCGGTCTGCCCAGGATCTTGCCAGCCAGGCGGTGATAGTCTGCCCAGGTGATAAAGCCGCGGTTGACGGTGTTATAGGTTTGACCAATCGTCTGTTCCCTGCCGATCACGCCGGCAAAAGCCAGAGCGATGTCATCCACATGCATGTGCTGGTGGATTGCAAATCCATCGCCGCAGACGACGATCGGTTTGCCTTTTTTGAGGCGATCGATCCAGGAAAAGTCCCAGCAGATCTGGCGCAGCATACCCTGCACGGGTCCGTAGGTCGTGGATGGCTTGAGGATCACAACGGGAAATCGCTCGCGGTGAAAGGCTTCCAGAAATACATCGTCGGCTGCCACCTTGTTTCGTCCATATTCCGTGTTCGGCCGTAATGGGTGCGTCTCATCCACGGGAAGATAATCATACTGAACGCCATACGTGCAGGTCGTGGATGTCTGCACGAACCAGCCCACCCCGCGAAAGGCGCGAATGCTCGAGGCCGCATCCTCGGCCGTGAAACAGATCATATCGATGGCCGCGTCGAACTTTTCGGCCTGTATCTTTTGCTCAAAGTTCTCCCGGTTATACCGGTCACCCAGGATGACGCGGACCCCTTCCGGCGCGGCTGCCGTCTGTCCCCGGTGGAAGCACACAACCTCATGCCCCTGCTCGAGAAGCACCCGGACAACAGCCTGGCTGATGTTCCCGGTGCCGCCAACGATTCCGATTTTCATGTTGTCCTTGTTTTAGACGATGGACGAGGGTCCATCGTCCACGAATTCAAATTCCACAATGCAATGCGCTAGGATGAAGGACCTTGAGCGGTTCTCCGCGCGGAAAGGACTGTCCCTCGGCCACTCGCTGGGACTTCATGTCGAGCGCAAAGACCAGCTGCTCCATGCCTTCGGGCGAGAATTGGGACTCGTAACAGCGCACCGCCGCGACCTTCCTCTCCCAGGTGGAGGAGATGTCTGCAATGTAGTTGGGTTCTCGGGTAAAGTACAGGGCAATCCCCTGGATTTCATGCTCAACATAATCGGCATCCACTTGCGGGTCGGAGGAGGCGATCTTTGTCAGACCGGCAAACATGACTGCCTCGGCAGCTGCAAGACCGGTCTGGATGTGATCGCGATGTCCTTCGTACGTCAGCCAGGCATCGGGGGCAAACACAAGATCCGGGCGAAGGGAACGGATGTATTTGAGAAAGTCGCGGCGCAGGTCGAAGTAGCTGTATTCGCCTGCATCCGGGTACCCGCACCAGAATTGTTCTTTGACGCCTACGATCCTGCCCGCGGCGAACTGATCGCGTTGCAGGCACTCGGCCGCTTCCGCATCGGACAGGGACGCGTCCACCACGCCCATCAGGTCATTGGTCGCCGTGACATAAAAGATTTCAGCACCGTTTTGTGCCAACCGTGCGAGGCTCCCGGCCGCCCCGATATCGTTGTCGTCGTAGTGCGGCTGGAAGCAAAGGATCCGTTTCGCCGAGAAAAGATCCGGGAGGGGGAGAATGGTTTCGAGGGTCATTGGATGGTTACAACCTTTCCGGTTTTGGAGCTTTTGTATGCGGCATCCACGATTTTCATATTGACGAGTCCTTCAGCTGCTCCCGGGCTGGGAGTCTTATGCCTGCGGATGCAGTTGATGAAATAGGCCATCTGGACATCATACATGCGTTGCGGGCAGTGCTCTTCGCGCGGGAACGGAAGGCGGGACTGCACCAGGTCGATCTTTTTCTCTTTTTTGTTGGGGATCTCAAGCTGTGTGGGGAAAAGCTGGCCAAATCCCCTTGTCCCGTAAATCTGCGTGGCTGCCTCCGGACCATCCGCGTGCGGCTGCCACCAACCGGATTCGATGTAGGAGGTGATGCCATTCTTCCATTCGACAAGGATCACACCCGTATCGTCGACATCGAAATTGCCGTAATAAGTGCCCAGCTTCGCGTACACGGACACCGGCTGTGGGTCGCCGAGCAGGAAGCGGGCCGTGTCTACGGCGTGGATGCCCATATCGGCCAGCGCGCCACCGCCGGCAAATTGTCCCTGCGTGAACCAGCCGGCAGGTCCCCAATGTGTATGGACGCCGTATCCCTTCGTTCGGATGATCCTCCCCAGCTTTTTGGCCTCTTTCTTCAGCCAGAGCACATCCTGATCGAACCGCCAGCAGTGAGCGACCATCAATCTGGCGCCGCTCTTTTCGCCGGCCTCGATCATCTTTTCGGCCTGGCGGGCATTCAGGGCCATGGGCTTTTCGACCATCACGTGTACGCCTGCACTCAGGGCAGCGATTGCTTGTGGGGCATGCAGAAAATTTGGTGTGCCGATCACCAGCGCGTCCACTTTCCCGGCTCTGAGCAGCTGCTCCACGGTTTCGTACTGATTCTTGATCTGGAATTTTTGCGCCAGCGCAGCTGCCCTGTCTGAAAATTTTTCGACGACCGCATACAGTTCAACATCCTGCTGCGCCTGGGCCGCCTGCGCATGGATGTTAATGATGTATCCGGCCCCTGCAAATGCAATCCTCATGTCATTCTCCTTTGAAGATGTGAAGTGCGTGTCCGGTCAGTGCAAAGAATCGTTCCAGCTCTGCTTTCGAAAGGACCAGGGTTGCCGTATTGACCAGCGGATGACTTAAAAACGTTTCGCCCGGCCAGATCTCAGAATCGATCCATAACTCCACCTGATGGTCTGTGTCATTCACCAGCCCCATCATGGTCACGGCCCCACGCGTCACACCCAGGATGCGGTAGAGATTCTGCTCGGAGGCAAAACGCAAATTCGCGACCCCCAGTTGGAGAGCGAGTGCGTCCAGCTTCACAGTCTTTTCGCAGGAGGTGACCACCAGGAAAAACCGGCGTGCCTTTTTGTCACACAGAAATAGATTCTTGGTGCTGGTCGCGGGCACCCTGGGACGATGTAGATCAGCCTCGGCACAGGTGAATACGGCTGGATGCTCGACCCGCTGGTAATGAAAGCCGTTCTCATCCAAAAACTTGAGGAATTCAGGTTCCGAGGCGATCATGGCTGATCCGTTCGTGGGTGCGGCATGGCTTGAGCCTTATCCCTTTACACCGGTGAAAACCACGCCCTGGGTAAAGATGCGCTGGGCGAGGAAATAAAGGATGATGGGAGGCAGGATCAGGATGACCGAAGCCGCCATGATGAAGTTGGTGTTGACAGCATACAGGGCATTGAACGTTTGCAGACCGACTGCCAGTGTCCAGTGTTCGGGGCTGTGCAGATAGATGAGCGGCTCATAAAAGTCGTTCCATGCGTATAAGAAGTGGAAAATCGCCACCGACACCAGGGCAGGCCGGGCCTGTGGGATGATGACATACAGCAGCGTCTGCAGCGGTGAGGCGCCGTCGATCTTGGCGGCATCATCCAGTTCCAGGGGAATGGTCATGAAGAATTGTCTCAGCAGGAATACATCATAGGCATTCGCGAAAAACTGAGGCACGATCAGCGGCAGGAGCGTATCCACCCAGCCGAGCTTGGTGAAGAGTACATAGGTGGGGAGCAAACGGACCTGGCTTGGAAGCATGATCGTGGAGAGCAGCAGGAAAAACAGCACATTGAGTCCCGGTGCACGGAAGCGGGAAAACCCGTAGGCAACCAGCGAACAGGAAAATAACATGCCGGCCATGCCCAGAAAGGTGACGAGCAGCGTATTCAACAGCAGACGGTTGAAATTCATCTTCTGGAGGGCCTGCGGAAAGTTTTCCCAGTGCAGCTCGAGGTGCTTGAGGGGAGTCTGATCGGCAATGACGAGCTCATAGGTCTGGCCGGGGTTACTGGGAGCAACAAACAACCCCTTGCCCCCTGGCCTATTCCGGATCAGCGCCATCTCACTCGGCTGTCCATTCACGGTGACCCGGTAGAGAGGTTCCTTCTGGCCGTTGACCTCGACCGTCGTGGCCGCCATCGGGATCAGAGGGGGTGGACTCTGACGCATCTGGTCGCGGTCCTTCAATGCAGTGGAGATCAGATACAGGAAGGGAATCATGATCACAGCCGCGCCGGCTGCCAGCAGGAGCGTGGTAATGCCCTTCATGAGGTAGTTTTGTCCGTGCATGCCGGAAAGGGAACTCTTTTTGGAAAGGCTGCGGGAGGGGGATTGGACCGTCTCTGCCATCTTAGCGTCCTCTCAGCTGGCCTTCGTAATATACCCAGGCATCCGAGGATCGGAAGATCAGCAGGGTAATACCGAGCACGATCATGAACAGGACCCAGGCCATGGTCGAGGCGTAGCCCATATGGAAATATTTGAATGCGTTTTGGTAGAGGTAGAGATTGTAGAAGAGTGTTGACCGGGCAGGTCCGCCTGCGCCGTTGGTGAGCACGTACACTTCCGTAAAATACTGGAACGTTGCAATCATCCCCAGGATCAGGTTGTAGAAAATGACCGGCGATGTCATTGGCAGCGTGACGTGCCTGAAGCGCTGCCAGGAGGTGGCCCCATCCACTTTGGCCGCATCGTACAGATCGGTCGGAACGCCCTGCAGCCCGGCCAGGTAGAGGATAATATTCCCGCCCACGGCCCATAGGCTCATGATGACCAGGGCCGGGATTGCCCAGTGCGGGTCCGAGAGCCAGCCGGGGCCCTGGATTCCGAGCTTCTCCAGGAACGGATTGAGGATCCCGAATTTGGGGTCGAAAATGCGGGCCCAGAGAAGAGCCACGGCTACACCGGCGATGACGGACGGCAGGAAATAAACCGTCCGCCAGAGATTGATGCCGCGCATCTTCTGGTTGAGGAGAACAGCAATCAGGTAACTGATCATCAGGTTCAACGGCAGTGCGACCACCGCGAACTTGAAGGTGACTCCCAGCGCATGCCAAAAGAGATCGTCACGAAACAGGTTGAAATAATTGGTCAGGCCGATCCATTTGGGAGAGGTGACGATATCGTAATCGGTGAAGGAAAAATAAAGCGAGGCCAGCATGGGACCGACGGTAAAGATCACGAAACCGATCAGCCAGGGCGAGATAAAAGCATACGCCCAGAGTGCCTCGCGCTGGGCCAGGCTCAGGTGTCGACGAGTACGCGTGGATTGCATATTCTTCTCCTGCAAAGTCGATAAAGGAGGGGCATCACAGACCGATTGATCTGTGATGCCCGCGGTTCATGAAAGTTTATTGATGCTTGGCCCAGTACTCATCCAGGATCTGCTGCACTTCCGCGTTGGCATCGTTCAATACCTTGGTTGCGTCTGTTTCCTTCCCTGAATCGACGACAGAAAGGCTGTTGTTAAGAGTGTCCTCGATTTTGCCCCATTCGGGGATCCAGGCTTCGTTGTTCGGGTTATCGAGATAGTCGATGGATTTAAAGATCACATCATAGTCAAGGCCGGGATAATCCGTCTTCAATTGTTCGAGATATTGATTCTGCACCGACTTGCGCGCCGGAATACAGCCGTAGATGCGACAGACTTCCACGATATTCTCAGGCGCTGTCAGCCATTTCATTACCTCCCAGGCTTCCTGCTTGTTCTTGGCATCCTTCGGGATGGTGAAGTTGTCCGCGTCGATTCGCGAGACCCGTTCACCCTTTGGATTGTAGGGGAAGGGGGCGATATCTGCTGAGAAGGATAGGTCGTGCAGCCCTTCGGCCAGGAACCAGGTGTGGCTGTAGAACATGGCAGTCGTGCCAGGGCCGAATGGGTCCACGCCGGCGGCATCGCGTCCTGCCTGGACTTCCGATCCGCCCATGAAATGGTCCTTCCAGATCGCATCACTTCTCCATTGCAGACCCTGGATCCATTCCGGGGAATTGGCGACGGCCGTCTTGTAATCCGGGGTGGTGGGGCGGCCAACATTTTCCGCACCCCATGTGGAAAGGACGCCGCGCAGCGTATCCCATGAATCGTCGTAACCATACTGGGTGATGTTCTTGGGATCGAAGGCAGGATCTGTGGCGTTCTTGCCGTTTTTGTCGAGTGTGAGCTTCATTGCCATTTCGCGCAACTTGTCCATCGTCCAGGATTTGTCGTTGAAATCGTGGGTGGGATAGTCCACGCCGGCGGCATCGAACAGGTCCTTGTTGTAATAGATGTAGGAGGGATATAGTCCAAGCGGCAGACCGGTATTCTTCTCTGGGTACTGGTTGAGCTCCACCGCCGGGCCATAGAAATCACTCAGATCGTAATTATCTGCCTTGATATAGGGGGTGATATCCTCCCAGGTATCAAAGAATTCCGCCACGGTTGAAATACCATTGGGACCGACAAGCTGCGGGGCATTGCCGCCTGAAAGCATGGCCAGGTAGCGGGTGGCATACTCTTCATGCGGGACGATCAGGAACTCGATCTCGATATTGTCATGGGTGGAATTGAATTTTTCCGCCAGCTTGTTTTGCGCATCCACCTGGTCCGGATCCGTGCCGGTGCCCATCCCGACAAAGATCGTCACCTTTTTCTTTTCCACCGGCGTCGCGGGTGCTGCGGCACCGCAGGCGCTCAAAAGCACAGAAGCAAGGACAAGCAGGGTCATGATCGCGAACAGGTTCTTTTTCATTGGCTCCTCCAGGATGTGTGAGAGTTGACTGAAATACGTACAGGCGGCTTTTACGGTTTGAGGTTTACCTCCTTGTGGATGAGCGGGGCTCATCTGAGTCTTTGGTGGATGGGATACAGCCACAGGATTCGCGAATTACCAGCTCGGTGCGCATCAAGGTCAGCGGGTCGGCCTGTTCACCGTTCAACTGGCGGACCAGCTGGCGGACAGCTTCGCGCCCGACCTGCTCGATGGGTGCGCGGACCGTGGTCAGCGCGGGAGAGAGGTAGCGGGCGAAGGGAATATCGTCGAAGCCAACGACCGATACATCCTGCGGCACGATCCGTCCTCCCAGGCGCAGGGCGCGAATGGCACCAAATGCCGCGTCATCGTCGCCAGCGAATATGGCATCGAAGTCCGGGCCGTCCGAAAGGAGGCGCTGCACGGCGGCGAGAGCCTCATCATCGTCAAATCCGCCGGATGCGACCAGAGCCGGGTTAAATGCAATGTGGTGAGACTCTAACGCCTCCCGGTAGCCGCGCTCCCGCCAGACCGAGTCCTCATGTCCCTCGGGGCCGCGCAAATAAACGATCCGCCGCCTGCCGTGGGTTTCGATCAAATGATTGACCAGCATAGCGGCGCCGTCCTTGTTTTCAATAGTAATGGTGGGGATATCCAGTGTCTCGGGAGGTGTCTGGTGCAGAAGCACGACCGGGAAATTGATGTTGTGCAAACGCTGCAGCTCTGCGGGAGCGAGGCTGTTGGTGAAGATCAGAAGTCCATCGGTATTCTGCTCACCCAGCCGGCGCCGGATTGCCTCCACCTGCTGCGTGGCGTGGACAAGGAGATCATAGCCCGCCTCGTGGGCCTCGGCCTCGATCCCTTTTAGCATCGGTGAAAAGAAGGCTCCACTGATCTCCGGCAGCAGCAGCCCGATCGTATTCGTCCTCCGGCTGGCCAGTACGCGTGCCGCGTGGCGCGGAACGAACTGTAATTCGTCCATCGCCAGGCGAACACGTTCCGCTTTCTCCGGCTGGACAGGGGTGGTGCCGTTCAACACGCGGCTCACCGTGGCGATCGACACATTGGCACGCTCAGCTACATCGGCAATGGTCGGCGGGCGATTCTTGAGTATCATCTAGGGTAGTCTGAAAGCGCTTTCTGAAAGCGTTTTCAGGAGTATACAAAAGAATTGCAAACAAGTCAAATAAAACCTGTCATAAAACTGTCACATCGCCGGGTATATTTTGGAATAAGATATAAGGACTCCAAATTCTGCCTCGCGTTTTCGTGGTCGTCACAAAAACGTTCATATGATAAAATTAGATGTTTCTAATCTCGGAATCAACATCAACGCGTAGAGTTCGCTTGTCGCCATTTGTATCGTTGATTCAATGAGCGGTCGCTATTCAATATACTTAACCTCAGGTGGGAAATCAAAGATGGTGAACGATTAAGTTGTGGACCGCCAGGTACCCCAATAACTCCTCATCGATGCCCTAGCTAATTAAATAATCTGTGCGGTGACCCTTCCTCACTGCTTCCTGTTGGCCAGGTTCCCATGAATTCGTGCCTGGGGCCGTTCTGGCTCCATGGCATGAGTTGCTCAATGAAATAGGAGCGCCATGCAATTTTGGTTTGGATGTATCTAGGGGCAGCGGAGTGGATGGAAATGATTCGAATGAATGGTTTGGGCTGTGTCTGAGCTTCTTGAACTGGGCCTTCTGAAACGGGTTTGCGTAAACCTTCTTCTCCTATCAGCTCTGCTGGTGGGGTTGGGCGCGTGTTCGCCGATCGCGGCCGCGCCTGCGCTCACGCCGGTCACCGTGCAGCTATCCTGGTCCCACCAGGCGGAATTTGCGGGCCTCTACGCTGCCGAACAGCAGGGCTATTTTGCCGAGGAAGGATTGAAAGTTTCCTTCATCGAAGGCGGCCCGGAGGTGGATTTCATCGCCCCGGTTGCAAATGGCAAAGCCCAATTCGGTGTTGCACAACCTGCGGACCTGATCCTGGCCCGGGCGGATGGAAAACCGGTACGAAGCATTGCGGTCATTTTTCGTCGCAGCCCGATCGTATTTTTCTCCCTGGCAGGCTCCGGTATCAAACGGCCAAAGGATTTTATCGGCAAGCGGATCCGTACCGTGGTCACGATCGACCAGACTTTGCGGGCCTTGATGATGAAGGAGGGCATCGCTGCAGATCAATACAGGACGGTGAATTTGCCGTCTGACATCAAGCAGTTTGCCTCCGGGGAGGTCCCGGTTTGGGGAGGATATGTCAACGTATTTGCTCTTGAGGTGCAAAAGGCTGGCTACAAGATCAACATCATCTCACCGGACGATTACCGGATCCACTTTTATGGCGACGTGCTTATTACAACCGATAAGATGATCCGGGAAAAGCCGGATCTCGTACAGCGTTTTACCCGGGCCACTCTCAAAGGCTGGACCTACGCCGTTGAAAACCCGGAAGAGATCGGTGCCTTTGTTCAAAAGTATAAGCAGGATGCAAGCCCCAGCCTTGAGACAGACAAGATGATTGCCAGCATCCCTCTCGTTAATACGGGCGAGGATGTCATTGGCTGGATGAAGCCCGAGATCTGGGCCGGGATGGCAGAAACTTTAAGTGCCCAGGGTGCATTGAAGTCACCTGTGAATGTGAAGGATGTGTATACGATGAAATTCCTGGAGGAGATTTATAACAAGTGAAGCTGACTCCTCGCCTGACGTTAATTTTTATCGCATACGCGTCTGCCCTCCTGATCGGCGTCGGTCTGCTGGCCTATGAAAGCGGCCGGAACGCCCTGCGTGAGGCGACGATCTCGGAGCTCCAGGCAACTGCACTTGAGAAAGAATCCAGCCTGGACCGCTGGGTGCAGGATAAGGCATCGGATATCGCCGCCCTGGCTGCAGACCCAACGTTGATCCAGGAGACAATGACGTTAACGCAGGCAGAGCCGGGCTCTTCTGCTGCACTCGCTGCCCATGACACATTGATCGAAAACCTGGCGCCATATCGGAACCCGGGTGAGTTTCTGGAAATAAGCCTTATCGACCCGAGGACCGGTCAGGTGCTTGCCTCCACGAACCCGGACGAAGAGGGCAAGTACAAAGAGGACCAGCCGTATTTCTTGAATGGCAAGAAGGGTCCCTTTGTTCAGAACCTATATTATTCGGTGGCTCTCCAGGCCATTGACATGGCCGCCTCCGCACCTTTGCAAACACCAGATGGACATTTGTTGGGTGTTCTGGCTGCACGTCTCGACCTGGCCGAGATGAATGCCATCATCAACCGGCGCACCGGCCTGCACAAAACGGATGATGCCTATCTGGTAAACACGTCCAGCCTTTTTGTGACCCAGCCGCGATTCATTGGCAATCCATCCATCCTCCAGCGCGGGATTCACACGGCGGCAATCGATCGTTGCCTGAAACAGGAAAGCGGCGTGATCGAGGCGCCTGATTACCATGATGTCCCGGCTTTTGTCGTCTACCGCTGGCTGGCCGATCGCAATCTCTGCCTGATCGTAAAGCTCGATCAAACGGAGGCCTACCTTCCCATCCGTGCCTTTGGCGGGACCATTGCCGGGATCAGTGCCATCGCCCTGTTGGCGGCCGCAGCATTGGCGTTCGCGCTGGCCCGCAGCCTTACACGGCCGATCCTGGCCCTGCAGACGGGAGCTGCACGTTTCGGGCGCGGCGAATTGAATGTGAGACTGGATGAAGTCTCAAAGGATGAGCTTGGCCAGCTGGCCGTGGAATTTAATCAGATGGCGCAGGCGCTGACGGAGCAGCAGACTCATCTTCGCCGTCATGCAGAACAGTTCTTCAATCTCAGTCCCGACCTGCTGTGTACCGTTGATTCTGCCAGCCGCATCCAGGACCTGAACCCGGCCTGGGAGCTCACCCTGGGTTATCCAGCTGAAGAGCTGAAGGGCAGACTGTTGACCAATATCGTCCATCCGGACGACCTGGCCCTCACAAGGTCGGCGCTCAAGCGAGTCGTTAGCGAAGGATCGGTCCGCTTTGAGAATCGTTGCCGGCACAAGAAGGGGAATTACTGCTGGCTGGCCTGGGTGGTGACTTCCTCCCAGGACCATCTCCTGTATGCCGCGGCGCGCGACGTTACCGAGCGGCGCCTGGCCGAGGAGTGGATGAGGCAGCAAAAGGAGGAATTGGAACGTTCCAACCGTGAGCTGGAAGAGTTTGCCTATGTCGCCTCGCACGATCTGCAGGAGCCGCTGCAGCTCGTCTCCAGCCATATCCAGCTTCTTGCCCGGCGATATCAGGGCAGGCTGGATCAGGATGCCGATGAATTCATCGATTTTGCCATGGAGGGAACGACCCGTTTGAAGAGCCTGATCTCCGACCTGCTCGAGTATTCCAAGGTGGGCACCAGTGACAGGGAGTTTGCCCCTGTAGATATGGAGACGATCTTTGCCCGTGTCATGGAGACGTATCAGCCGATCGTTGACGACTGCAAGGGACAGATGACCCACGATCCCCTGCCAATCATACTGGGGGACCAGGAGCAAATGGTGCAGCTCCTCCACAACCTGATCGACAATTCCATCAAGTTTCGTGGAAAAGAACCACCTCGTATCCACGTGGGAGCAAGACAAATGAGCGAAAGGTGGCTGTTCTTTGTCCGTGACAATGGCATCGGGATCGATGCGCAGTATACCGACAAGGTTTTCGTCATCTTTCAGCGCCTCCACAGCCGGGACGACTATCCAGGCACCGGCATTGGACTGGCCATCTCTCGCAAGGTCATCGAGCGGCATGGCGGGCATATCTGGGTTGATTCAGAACCGGGGAAAGGTGCGACTTTTTATTTTACCCTTCAGCCGGTGGAGGGTTGGCAAACCGCTGCTGCCAGACCCGAGACAGTACCACAACGGCAAAAGGACACGATTGCAGACCGGGCGACCGACCTGATCTGATGAGGAGAATTCATGATCCAGCCAACTTTATTCATAGGTGCCATTCTTGCTTTTCTCTCTGCATGTATCTATTTCTATGTGGGTCATGTGCTCGGCCGCCGGCGCCAGACGTCATCAGGACCCGGCATGGCATGGCTCATGTTCGTAATCTGGTGGTACGCCCTGGCTCTGGGTACCCTGTCTGGGGGCATCCTCAGTCTGTTGGGTGCATTCGGGATCGTCGATCTTCCGCTATTTACCACGATCACGATAATCAATCTTTTCACAGTGTGTGTGGCTCTGTGGGGATTGCTGTATTATCTCATCTACCTCTACACCGGAAATAGCAGCCTGATCTGGCCACTCGGGATATTATATTTTCTCTATTACGGTTATCTGGTCTATTTCATTGAGGCCAGCGATCCAATCGGGGTGACGGTGAATCGCTGGAACACAAGCCTGCAATTTCAAAATACCATACGAGGTCCGCTTTATTGGGGGGCACTGCTCCTGCTTGTTTTTCCTCAAATTATTGGCAGCCTTGCGTACTTCATGCTCTTCTTTCAGGTAAAGGCAACAACGCAGAGATACCGGATCCTGCTTGTGTCGTGGAGCATCGTGATCTGGTTCATGAGCTCCTTTTTGGCAAGTGCTTCCGGCCTGGCACAACAGGATTGGTGGCAGATCGTTAGTCGTTTAATCGCATTAGCTGCCTCGCTCACCATCCTGTTTGCCTACCAGCCGCCTGCCTGGATCAAGCGCAGGTTCGGCGTCGCAGCCATCGCCGAGGGATGATGGATTGTTGTTTGATCGGCTTGCTGGTTTCCACATCATGGGCCGTGGTGTCCGGAAAATCCGTAATTGATTTTTATTTCTGTATGCTGGACCGGAATAAAAGTAGGCAATGGTTGAACTGGAAGGATAGGAAAAGATGGAAATTGGTCGGGAGCTTCCTACCAGCCTGAAGAAGATTGGCGACAAAACCGCTCGGGCAAAGAAGGATCCATTGCTGATTGCCATTCTGGGAACTGCCTTTTTCCTGGCCGTCTCCATCTTTGGCACCGCTGTGATCTGGGGCACCGGGCCGGTTTTGATGACCGTTCCCTGGTATATCCCCCTGGTGAGCTCATTCGCAGCATTGATCACCCTGTTGATCGGTTTTATTGCTCTGGGTCGCTACCAGGTCCTGCGTGACCCGGTCTCTTTTTGGGTGGGTAGTGGTTTTGCCGTTTATGGGATCGGTCAGATTTTCAACGCCCTGTCCTGGCCTGGATTAATGCCGAATGGCGCTTCCATCCTGGGCAACCTGTCAGGCACATCCCCCTGGATCGGCCTCGTGGACCTGACGCTCCTGGAAATATTCCTGATGGCTGCTGTGATCAATCCATGGCCGAACAGGCTTAGCCTGCCGGGAAATCAATGGCTGAAGCCGGTCTTGATATTTCTCCTCTCGGCGATGGCGGGTTTTGCCCTGCTCCTCATATTTGAGAGGAGCCTGCCGGCTTTAGTGGATGCCCGAGGCTTTTTTACTCTTCTTCAACGAATATGGAGCGCCGGCTTGCGGCCATGGGCATCCAGTCTGTGCAGCTTGGATCTAAGGCCACGTCGCCGCGTGGACTTGTCCAGCGTGGACTTGGCCTTAA
>JBLMZU010000302.1:0-5677 GCA_050258995.1 Bacteroidota bacterium | reverse complement strand
CGACAATCTGATGAACCGCCCCTTCCAGGCCCTGTCCGACGCGGACAAGAAGATCCAGCAGCGGGAAGTCAGGCGCAAGGCTGCCGCCTTGAAGACCCGCATCGCCCTGCGCCAGAAGCGCGCCAAGAGCGGTCAGCTTGACCCGAAGGGCACCATCCGCGCCAACCTGAAACACCAGGGAGTGCCGCTTGAGCTTCGCTTCCGGGATAAAACACGCAAACCCAGGATCGTGGTGATCTGTGACGTCAGCACCTCCATGCGCTTCTGTTCGGAGCTGATGCTGAGCTTCCTGTTCGCTCTCCAGGGACAGGTGAGCAAGACCCACGCCTTCGCCTTTATCGATCACCTGGAATACATCTCGGATGAGTTCAACGGCTCGAACGCGGACGAGGCGATCACATCCGTCCTGTGGCGGATGCCGAGCGGACACTATAACACCGACCTCGGCTGGTCACTGCGCAATTTCAATGACGAATACATGAACACGCTCAACGGCCAGACCACCCTGATCGTCGTCGGCGACGGGCGCAACAATTACAACGATCCGCGTATCGACCTGTTTTCCGTCATGAGCCGCCGCGCAGCCCGCACCATCTGGCTGAACCCGGAGCCGGCCCACCTCTGGCAGGGCGACAGTGACATGCCGAAGTACGCGCAGCACTGCAGTAACGTGCTGAAGGTCAGCAACCTGCGTGAGCTGAACGACGCTGTGGATTCGCTGCTATCCACCTGATATTCGATACAGAATGGTGTAACAAAAAGGACAACGCCCCGTCTTGCATAGAAAAGACGGGGCGTTTTGCTAGGTCGGTTGCAGCCCCAAAATGGGCCTGCAACCCCTCAAAATCCGGCACCCAATTCAATTAAGGATCGAACGGCAAGATCTATGACCAAAATCATGGTTGTGGAAGACGACGTACAGGCATCGACCTTTCTCGCTGAAGTTCTCACCACCGAGGGGTTTGTACCGATCGTCGTAAATGAAAGCTCCCGGGCACTGGGCATGGCGAACGCCACGCTCCCAGATGCCTTTCTTTTGGACCTGATGATGCCTGAGCCGGACGGATTTCGTTTATGCAGGATGCTCCGGGCCGAGCCTAAATTCATCGCCTCCCCGATCATTATCGTCACCGCCCTGGATGATCTGGACAGTCGGATCGTAGCCTTTGGCGCCGGGGCAAACGACTATGTCGTGAAGCCATTCCATATCGACGAACTGACCTCAAAACTAAATGCCTTACTGGATAAATAAGTTCCGGCTATAATCTCATCCATAGATGAAGAATAGCAGGCCGCCCCACATCCCACTTTCATTGCCCGCCAAAAAGAGATTATGCCAAAAATCATTGTAGTCGACGACGACAAAACATCCACCACGCTCTTTGAGCAGGTATTATTAATGAACAAGTACGAGGTAGTCACCCTGAACGAAAGCGCAAAGACTGTGGAGACTGCAATCGAGGAACAACCTGATCTCATCATCCTGGACCTGATGATGCCGGATCCGGATGGATTTAAAGTATGCAGAATGCTGAGGGCGGATCCACAGTTCAGGCGCACTCCCATTATTATTGTCACTGCTCTCAATGACCTGGACAGCAAGCTGGTCGCCATGGGAGCCGGGGCAAACGACTACCTCGTGAAGCCGTTCCACATCGAACAGCTTTTTGCCATCCTGGATAAGCAGCTAAAAAGATCCTGAATCTCTTGTAAGTTCCCGCCCCAACTCACTGACCCCATCCACCGGCCTTATGGCAAACCATGCGATTGAAACGGTACAGTTGACCAAACGCTACGGCGATGTGCAGGCTGTGCAATCGGTGGATTTGCGCGTCAAGGAAGGCGAGATTTACGGCTTCCTGGGGCTGAACGGGGCTGGCAAAACGACGACCATCCGGGCACTGCTGGGCATGATCCGTCCCAGCGAGGGGAAAATCAAAGTCCTGGGGCAGGAAGTCAAAGCAGGAGGAAGTGGGCCCTGGGGCCGGGTGGGTCACCTTGTCGAAAGCCCGTCTGCTTATCCGGAATTGAGCGTACGTGAAAACCTGGAGATCGCACGCCGTCTGCAAAAAGTCGCAGAGCGTGGCGTCACATCGCGTATCATCGAACGCCTGGGGCTCGAGACCTACGCAGACCGAAAAGCGGGGACACTTTCGACCGGCAATCTGCAACGCCTTGGCCTGGCACGGTCTCTATTGCACGAACCGGAGCTTTTGATCCTCGACGAACCGGCCAATGGGCTCGATCCCGCGGGCGTCGTGGAGGTCCGCGAACTGCTGCGATCGCTGACCCACGACAAAGGCGTGACAATCCTCATGTCGAGTCATATTCTCACCGAAGTGGACCGGCTTGCCACGCGCATCGGCATCATCCACAAAGGCAGGCTGATCGAGGAGCTGGATACCGACCAGGTCGAGCAGCTGCGCGCCAAGAGGCTCGAAGTCAAAACGCGTGATCTGCAGGCCGCCCAGATCAGTCTGCAAAGCGCCGGGTATGATTTTGAAATCAAGGAGGACACGATCATCCTGGATGGTGAATACGCGATCGAACACCCGGATGACATCGCCCGAATTCTTGTCAATGCCGGGAATCCACCCACCAGGCTGGCTGTGGAGCAGGAAGACCTGGAGGCTCATTTCATGAATTTGACCGGGGGCGGGAAATGAACGGATTCCGTTCTGCCCTGTGGGCAGAGACCTTAAAACTCTTCCGGTCGAAAGTATTGCTCTTCACAGTGATCGGGTTTTCCCTGATCCCTTTGGCAGGCGGACTTTTCCTGATCATCCTCAAAGATCCGGAAGGAGCAAAGTCCATGGGGCTGGTCACTACAAAGGCACAGATCACGGTTGGCGTGGCAGACTGGCCTGCATTTATGAATCTTCTCTTACAGGCTGTTTCTGCCGGCGGGATCGTTTTGTTCAGCATTCTCCCCATCTGGATATTTGGCCGCGAGTTTGCCGAGCACACTGTAAAAGAACTCTTAAGTCTGCCCACTTCGCGCCAAGTCATTGTCAGTGCGAAGTTTTTTGTGGTAGCGGTCTGGGCCATTGCCCTTACCCTTTACATGCTTGGCCTGGGGCTGGTCGTTGGATATCTGGTTGTGATCCCTGGATTTTCTTCGGAGCTGCTGCGGACCGCGTTCACGGATCTCCTGGCCGGTGCGTTTATGATCCTCGCCCTGCTGCCGTTCGTGGCGTTTTTTGCCAGCCTGGGACGCGGCTACCTGCTTCCCTTTGGCTGGGTTTTTCTGACCATGTTTCTTGCTCAAATTGTAGCCAGGCTCGGCTGGGGGGACTGGTTTCCGTGGTCAGTACCTGCTCTGTACGGCGGGATGGCAGGTCCGCGCTCTGAACTCCTAGGAATTCATAGTTATATTGTTGTCCTCCTGACAGGCATTTTAGGACTCGCTGCGACATTCTATTGGTGGCGGAATGCAGATCAGACCCGATGAATTTATTGGGAATGGGAAGACAGCAGACAGAAACAGCCTGTAGATAAAGTAAACTTGGGGAATGTCGCCACTTGCAGAAGTTGCCGCGCTATTTTTCAGGATGGGATTTACAGCGTTCGGTGGTCCGGCTGCCCACATCGGCATTATGCACGACGAAGTCGTCGTGAAGCGCAAATGGCTGACCGACGAAGAATTTTTGGATCTGCTGGGCGCGACCAATCTGATCCCCGGACCCAATTCAACTGAAATGGCCATCCATATTGGCTACCGGCGTGCCGGCTGGCCGGGATTGCTCCTGGGCGGGCTGGGATTTATCCTGCCGGCCACGTTTATCGTTCTCGTGCTTTCCTGGTTATATATGCTTTACGGCACCACCCCGGAGGCCGGCTGGCTGCTTTACGGTATCAAACCGGTCGTGGTCGCCATCATCGCCCAGGCGCTCTGGACCCTGGGGAGGAAAGCCCTCAAGAATAGAACAGTCATCGTCATTGGCCTGGCGGTTTTTGGATTGTATTTCCTGGGGATCAACGAAATCCTGCTGCTCTTCGGAGCCGGTCTGGTCTACATGCTTTTCTCAAATCTCCAGCGTCTAAAAACACTACATGCCGGTGCCCTGCTGCCCCTGGGACCGATCGCGCTTTCACAAGCAGTCATCCCTTTTAGCTATTCGGTCCTGTTCCTCACATTTCTAAAGATCGGTTCGATCTTATATGGAAGCGGCTACGTCCTGATCGCCTTTCTACGCTCAGACCTTGTCCTGCGACTGGGTTGGATCACCGACCAGCAGCTGCTGGACGCAGTGGCCATCGGGCAGGTCACGCCAGGTCCGCTCTTCACAGCGGAAACCTTCATCGGCTATCTGCTCGGGGGACCCTGGGGAGCACTGCTTGCAACTCTTGGGATCTTTCTGCCCTCCTTTATTTTTGTGGCCATTTCCAATCCACTGATCCCCAAAATCCGAAGCTCGGTCTGGGCAGGCAGCCTGCTCGACGGTGTCAATGCTTCAGCGCTCGGGTTGATGGCAGCGGTGACCGTCCAGCTGGCCATCGGATCTCTCAAGGACCCTTTTACGGCGCTGATCAGCATCCTTTCGCTGATTCTGCTTTTACGCTATAAAATCAATACCACCTGGCTGATCGCCGGCGGAGCCGCGGCAGGCTTTGTCTACGCGTTCATCCTGAAATAGGAGAGTGCCTATGAGCGAGTCGATCCTCACCCAACAACATGGGAACATCCTGGAAATTACCCTCAACCACCCGGACGCCTACAACGCGCTGGACCTGGAGACGATCAAGCTACTGGGCGAGAGACTCTCGTCGGCTGCCGCTGATCGAGCTGTTCACGGTGTTCTAATCACCGGCAAAGGAAAAGCCTTTTGTTCCGGTGGTGATCTGAAGTCGATCAGCCAGCAGACGGAAGATGCAGGTTCCGTCCTGTACCAGCTCGCGCCTTTCTTTCACCTGGCGATCACAGAAATCCGGCGGATGGGCAAGCCGGTCATCGCGGCGATCAACGGGATCGCGGCCGGTGGAGGATTTTCCCTCGCCCTGGCCTGTGACTTCCGTGTCATGGGACAGTCTGCCGTGCTGCGGCAGGCCTACACCTCCAGCGGGCTGAGCATGGACGGCGGCGGATCGTTTGCTTTGCCGCGCCTCGTCGGTCTGGCGCGCGCCATGGAAATCATGGCTTTCGACGCGCCCATTCCCGCAGCACAGGCCCTTGATTGGGGACTGGTCACAAAGGTCGTTCCCGATCCAGAAGTCCTGCTAGATGCCCTCGCGATGCTGGAGACGTTGTCCCGGACCTCCCTCCACTCGTTTGCCTGGTCAAAAAAGTTGATGACCGATTCGATCAACAATACCCTGGAAAGGCAATTGGAACTCGAACGGCAGGGGATCAGCGACTGCGCCGCCCACCCGGATGGACAGGAGGGCATTCGTGCGTTTCTGGAAAAACGCAGACCAGTTTTTACGATACAAAAGTAATCTATTCATAAACCCATATATAATGGAAAATGAACCGCAAAGTGAGACCCGCAGGACATTGGCAAGCTACATCCCACCCTTTTCATTTAAGTAAAAGGAGTACCCGTGCTCAAAATACTCGTCGTAGATGATGATCTGACGGTTACCCAGCTGCTCGAAGCGCTACTATCCATGGAAGGACATCAATCTGCCACCCTGAATGACAGTACCAAAGTTCTGGAGCTATTGAAAACATTCCGGC
>JBLMZU010000301.1:0-3785 GCA_050258995.1 Bacteroidota bacterium | reverse complement strand
CTTTGATCATGCTGGCTGCAGAGGAATGATCGGTTGATACAGATGGGACAGAATATCTCGTTTCCATGTTTTCACTCCTAGTGGTTAATATTGTCTATAGGTAAATTTTGTTTAGGACCTGTCTCTACTTTACATGAAACGAAGGCGCATGTATGTCAGGGATATAGGATAGATTCGAAGGAATAGTTGGATGTTTCTATGGGGGAGTTCACCCGGTGCTCTACGTATAAAACTAAAACGCGCTCGACCGAGCGCGTTTAGATAGGGAAAAAACATCGATATTGACTACGACAATAGGACTTGTCCGCAATATTCACATTTGTCCATACCAAGTTCGAGCGTGCCGCCGCAGTTTGGACACTGGATAGTCTCCACCTTGATCGGATAGCCCTGGGCTTTGAAAGCAGCTTCATTCTCTGCCAGGTCCGCGCGCAGGCGTTTCAAGCGCGCCAGGTAGGCATCCCCAACCACCTCACCGGATTGGCGCAGCCGCTCCACGTCCGCGATCGATTCCTTGAGCATGCGCCGCTGTGCTTCCAGCGATTCGCGGCTTGTGTTCTGGAAGGAGACTTTCATTTCCGGCTTTTTGGGGATGGACGCCAGGATGGCGGCAACGACCAGGATGATCGCAGACAGGATCAGACCGACGATCAGGGGGGTATATTGGAAGCCAGGGATCGAGCTGAAGCTGATCTGGTCGGCCTGGACCTCGCTCCCATCGGCGACAATCACATAGCGCTGATTCCCGAGCTTGCCGACGTCGATGCGGGTGATGCCGGTGTTGTGCGAGGCCAGGTTGTTGCGCGACCCCGTTCCGGTGAAGACGGCTACCTCTCCGCTGTCCGCGCCGATGACGGCCTCCTGTTTGCCGTCACCGTCGATGTCGATGCCCGAGATTTCCGTTACCTTGTCCGAGAGCGAGCCGGACCATAGCTGTTCGCCGGTATTGGAGAATGCCCAGACGCCGCCATCTTTCCCACCCACGACGATCTCGCGGGAGGATGGGTCGCCGTTTAGCTCCACTTCACGGATCTCGCTGATGGCCTGTCCCAGGGGCTTCTTGAACAGGGTACTCCCGTCTGCCGCGTTGTAAATCATGAAGGCGCCGTATTCCCCGCCCGTGATGATCTCACTGTTGCCGTCCCCATTGAGGTCAAAAGCACGCATCCGCCGCAGTTTCTCCTGCGTTTTGGACCAGACCTGGCTGCCTTTTGCATCGTAGACAGCCAGGCTCCCATCGTTGGTGGCGATGGCTGCATAGGTCTCGCCGTTGATCCGGGCATCGTCCATGCCGCGCACTTCACTCCTGCCGAGCTGGGATGTCCATAGCTTTTGTCCGTCCGTGCTCAAAGCCTGCAGGCCTCCGCTCGAATCGCCCAGAATGATCTCAGGTCCGGAGGCGAAGCGGACCAGCGCCACGCGGGCCGGGAACCCGATATCGAGCAGGTTTGCCAGGTTCTTTTGCTTGAGCTTGCTGATCACATCCACCGACATCCCCGTGCCGACATGGTAGACGATCACATCCTCGACACCGTCCCCATCCACGTCGCCAAGCGTGGTCTTGGGGCTGCCGAATGGGAAGCTGATGATCACCGCGCCGCTGCCATCGTAAACGGTCACATCGCTGCTGTTCTGGATGAAGAGCTCATCCGGGCCATCGCCGTTGAGGTCGATCACTTTCATGCTTTCCGCACTGCGATATGGCTTGGTCCAATTGACCCGGTCTCCAAACTTTTGGGCAGAGACCGACCCGCTGAACGAGAATACGCCGGCGACTGCCATGATCAAACAGATCAATACGAATGCCACCACGAAGGGAATGATTTTGCGACTCATTTAGGCCGCCTTTCTTTGCAGGAGGGAATACGCGGAATGGATGAAACCCAGGATATGTTCGGACTCAACTTCCTCGAACGGTGAGCTGCCGACGACGTCAATGATCCCACCCTCTGTGTTGAGTTGTGTGATTGTGTATTTGCCGATATTGGCGTCCTGCCTGAACGCGGGGTTTCGAACGATGTTATACACCTCCGGGTTGACGGCGATGCGCAGCTTCAACTGCTGTTCGGCGCCTTTAAACTTGGCCGGCTTCATTTTCATCTTGCCACTGATGCGGCTGCGCTTCCAGTAGGATTGGCGCTGTTTGGTGCGCTGGATGGCGGAGACGCGCAGAATGTTGCCGTCGTAAAGCTTGGCTTTTAACGACAGCCATTCATCCCGAAAATACTGGGTGGTGCGGTCCTGTGCATCCTTGGCGGAGCGTGCCACTTTGTCGGGCAGCATTGCACCGGTTAGGTCCAGGTGGCCCATGAACGTGGACTGGGGTTTCAAGTCATCGCGCAGTGTATACAGGATTTGCTTTGTGCCGTTGTAGCGCGGGGAGAAGTCATGCGAATCGCTTTTGCGCAGCCCGATCGCCAGGGCGATCGCACCGATCCACAATCCCATGCCTCCCAGTGTGAAGATAAAGGAAAAATAACCAAGCAGATCCAGGAACAGATCGATGCAGAGGAGTCCCACGCCGGCAAAGAAGATCAACAGGGGTATCCAGCGCCATTTATCGCCCGCGGACTCCGTTTTCTGCACATCGGCGACAAACTTGTCCATGCCATGCATGATCGATTCGGGGCGGTCCGCCAGTGATACATAGACCGGTGTGTATTCTTTTTTCCCGGCTTTCGGTGCAGGTGTTTTTTTACGAGCTGTGTTAAGGAGGAATATAAAAATGAGGAGGGCAAGGATGCCGCTGATGCATAATAAGATTTCCATGGATGTTCCTCTGCGCTTCGGTTACTGTCTCTGCTGATCAAGCAAGATCGATAAAATTTTGGTGGATCGTTCCTTGTCAATGTGCAATCACGTATAATCCTCGCATGCCTCGCGTCCTCTATACTGCCTTCGACATCGTGCCAAGCCCCAAGGGGGCATCGACCCATATTTTGCATAACATTCGCGGGCTCGTCAATAGCCGGATGAATGTGGATCTCCTCACACCGAGTGATGGAATTCTTCCGCCTGAGGAGATATGGGAAGGGGCACATATCAGGCGCATCCCGCAGGATCTCTCACAGAACTTCCTCGAACGCGCCATGCATTTTCGCAGAAGCGTTCTCGCTCATCTTACCCTTCACCCGGAGTATGAAGTCGTTCAATTTCGTAACATTTGGGAGGGCCTGGCCGTTGCCCGGAACCGCCATCGCTTTGGGTATAAAACCCTGTTTGAAGTCAATGGCCTCCCTTCGATCGAGCTCAAATATCATTATCCCGGGATCGATCCCGGGCTGCTGGCAAAGATCAAGGAGCAGGAGATCGCCACCCTGCACTTGAGCGACGCGATCATCTGTCCCTCGAATGTCACCCGGGACTACATCGCATCGCTCGGACTCAGCCGCAAGCGTGTGACCGTCATCCCGAACGGAGTCAGCCCCTCGGATTTTTCCCCGTCACCGCTTCCTGTGCGGGAGGGACGCGTTCCGGTTATGTTGTATATCGGCACCCTGGCCGACTGGCAGGGGTTGGATGTTGTGATCAAGGCCTTGCCTTTGATTGTCGAACAGCAGGCCGTTCGCCTTCATATTGTTGGGCGGGGGCGCTCGAGGCAGAGGAAACTTTTGTCGAAACAGATCCGCAGACTGGGTGTGGAGGGATGCGTCACGGTCCAGTCGGCCGTGCCTCATCACGAGGTTCCGGCGCTTATCGCTGACGCCGATATTTGCCTTGCTCCTTTGGGACTCAATGACCGGAATGTCACCCAGGGCGCCTGCCCGATCAAAGTCCTGGAATAC
>JBLMZU010000300.1:0-5625 GCA_050258995.1 Bacteroidota bacterium | reverse complement strand
GATGGAAGGCTGGCATACGTGCAACCGGATCAGATCGGCCTCGTTGATATAGATGGGAAGTATCTGAAGCCCCTGCTGGATATGATCCCATTCAACACACACAGCGACTGGGCCTGGCTGCCCTCCATCGCCTGGGGCGCGGATGGAAAGACTTTGTACTATACTTCGCACGCCCCCTCGAAGGACCTGAGGAACGACGAGGACTCTCCGTTCTTCAACGTCAATGCGAGGTCCTTTGAGAACAATGCTTCCATCCCGCTGGCCGAGGAGACCGGCATGTTTGCCTATCCCTCCGTCTCCAGCCTGGACTCGAACTCCCGTGAGCGGCAGTATCAGGTCGCCTATCTGCAGGCCATCTTCCCCGAGCAGAGCGAGACCAGCCGGTACCGGGTCGTCGTCATGGACCGGGACGGGTCGAACCGCCGGGCAATTTTTCCCGCGCAGGACGCACCCGGGCTCGATCCGCAGACACCCGCCTGGGCGCCCGGCCCCATCGAAGGACAGACAGGCGACTTCATTGCCGTGGTCTACCAGGGCAACCTCTGGCTTGTAGATAGCGGCACCGGAGAACCATACCAGGTGACAGGTGACGGGCTTGTCACACGCATCGATTGGAAATAACACCTCGCGCGAAGCGGCATGCGCCGACCGCCGGCCTGATCGCGCAGTGAATTACGAGAGGAAAAATAACAATGAGAATATTGATCACCGGGGCGGCCGGGTTTCTCGGATCGCATCTCTGCGACCGTCTCCTTTCCGATGGACATGAAGTCATAGGGCTGGATAATTTTGTCACCGGCAGCCGTGAGAACATCGCACACCTGATGGGGAATGAGAAATTTTCCTTCCATAAGCATGATGTTTCAAATTACATTTACGTGCGCGGCAAAGTGGATGCCGTCATGCATTTTGCATCGCCGGCCAGCCCGAACCCGCTGTCGCCTTCCGGGTATTTCAACCTGCCCATCCAGACCATGAAGGCCGGTGCACTGGGAACCCATAACTGCCTGGGTGTCGCCCGGGACAACAATGCCCGATTCCTGCTGGCCTCGACGAGCGAGATCTACGGCGATCCGCTCGTTCACCCGCAGACCGAGGAGTATGCCGGGAATGTGGATCCTGTCGGTCCGCGGGCTGTGTACGATGAGGCCAAGCGCTTCGCCGAGTCATTGACCATGGCCTACCACCGCGCCCACCGGGTAAACACACGCATCGTGCGCATTTTCAACACCTACGGCCCGCGTATGGACCTGGAGGACGGCCGCGCCCTGCCCAACCTGCTGAAGCAGGCTCTCCTGGGCCAGCCGCTGACCGTCTACGGCGAAGGCGACCAGACCCGCTCCTTCTGCTTCGTGGACGACCTGGTCGAAGGCATTGTCACTTTGCTCTACTCCGATGAGCACATGCCGGTCAACATCGGCAATCCGAACGAGATGACCATCCTGCAGTTTGCCGAGACGATCAACCGCATCACCGGCAATCCGGCCGGGATCACTTATGTCAAAAATGCGCGCAGTGTCCGCGACCCGCAGCAGCGCAAGCCCGATATCAAGCGCGCCCGCGAAATCCTGAAATGGGAACCCAAGGTCTCACTCGAGGAGGGCATCCACAAGACGATTCCGTATTTCAAGAAGAAGTTGGGGATGGAATGATCTTGACGCAGAACCAGGAACACATCCGGTTCTTGAAGTTTGCCATGGTGGGGGCATTCGGAGCAGTGATCGACTTCGGGGTCATGAACCTCATGTCCCATCTTTTTAATATGAAGCTCGTGTGGGCCGGGACCATTTCCTTTACCTGTGCGGTCATCAGCAATTTTGTCCTCAACCGCTACTGGACCTATCCAGATTCGCGCTCCAAACATATCCTTCACCAGCTTGGCATGTTCATCCTTGTCAGCGCTGCAGGGATAGCCTTTCGCATCCCCATCCTTCATTATGTGGAACCGCCCATGGCCGCCCTTGTCGAAAGGATGACTCACATCCCGGATCAGACTGCACACCTGCTGGCTAAAAATGCCACGCTCGCATTTGCCATCGGCGTTGTCATGATCTGGAATTTTTTTATCAATCGCTATTGGACGTATAATGATATAGACTGAATAGATCGCCTTGCGGAGGTCGAACGAAGAAAGTCGAAGGTATGGATGGTAAAACCTTCGGCGCCGGCTGCCACATACAAAGGGAGAAACCATGTCTCAGGTTCGTATCATTCCTGTTTATAGCTCACGCGGTGAGACAGAGGCTTATCTCGTCTTCCCGTATCTTTTCAACCGCGGCGGCGAATGGATCGGCTGGGTCACGCCGAAGAAGGAAGTCTATTCCGTCCTCGGCAATTATGTCGGCTATCTGACAGCCGATCCTCGCATCGTCCGTAAACGTGTGGAGGCTGCAACCCGTCCGCGGATAAAGGCGCCTGCGCCTCCCCAGCGGCTGGTTGCGCCCGCCCAGACGCCTCTTGCCCCCTTGATGAGCGACCTGACCAACAGCCTGGTGGACGTGCTGGCCGAAGAGCCGGAACGCCTGCACACCGTGGATACCGGCGAACTGAGGCAGGATCTGGATTAATTGAGTTATGATTGCCAAAGGTACACAGAAAAGGTAAAGTTATCCGATCCACAATGATACACTCGTAGCTTATAGGTTTTCCATGATCAAGACTGAATCCAAAAAGACTGTCAGCGCTTCGCGCATCACCCTTTCCCAGCTCATGCACCCGGAGCACGCCAACCTGCTTGGCAACGTCCATGGCGGCTGGATCATGAAGCTCGTCGACGAGGCTGGCGCGCTGGCCTGCATGCGCCACTCGCAGCGCAAGGTTGTGACCGTTTCCATCGACTCGATGACCTTCCGGCAGCCGATCCGGATCGGCGATTTGATCATCCTGAACGCCGAGGTCAGCTATGTCGGGCGCACTTCCATGGAGGCAGAGGTGCATGTGAGCGCCGAAAACCCGATCACCGGTGAACGGACGTACACCAATACCGCCTACCTGGTCTATGTCGCCCTGGACGATGTGGGCCGGCCGACGACCGTTCCTGCCCTGGTTGCTGAAACGGAGGAAGAAAAGCAGCGCATGGAAAAAGCCCGTGAACGCCAGGAACGACGCTTGAAGAATAAGTAAAAGCGGGATATCGCTGCATGACTGAACCCAACCCCACCTCGACCGAACCAAATGAGGCCTCCCCCAACCCGATCCGCAATTTGCGCGAACTGGTGGACTACGTCTCCGGGAAGTCACTTCCACCCCTGACCGCCGAAGAGGGCCGCGTCACTGAGCCCATGCCATTTCCCTTCCTGGGGATCGTCGGCCAGCATGAGATGAAGCTGGCCCTGCTCCTGGGATTAATCAACCCAAATATCGGCGGCATCCTTCTCATCGGCCCGCGCGGCACCGCCAAAACCACGGCAGTACGCAGCCTGCTGGGATTGCTGCCCCAGGTGGAGCGCAGCGCCTGCTTTTACGGCTGCACGCCGGAGGATATCGAGATCGGCGGCCTGGATGCCGTCTGCCCGGACTGCGCCAGGAAATACGGTGAAGGTATCCCATTGACCGCTCCCGATAAGGTCCGCCTGATCGAGCTGCCTCTCAACGCCCGGCTCGATGACGTGGTCGGAACGGTCGACGAGCGGGCAGCCCTCCACGAACGAATGCGCATCCGCCGCGGCATCCTGGCGCAGGCAGACCTCAACCTCCTGTATATCGATGAGATCAATCTGCTCGGCGATGACATCGTCGATTCGATCCTGGATGCTGCCGCCCAGGGCTCTTATGTTGTCCGCCGCGGACCTGTTGTAGCGACCTACCGCTCGCGCTTTGTGTTGATCGGCTCCATGAACCCCGAAGAGGGCCGCCTGCGCCCGCAGATTCTCGACCGCTTCGGCCTGCGCGTGATTGTCCGCGGTCTGGAGAATGCGGAGGAGCGCCTGGAAGCGTACCGGCGGGTACAGTCCTATCTGGCCAACCCGCGCCGCATGATCGGCCAGTTCGCAGAGGAGATGGAATCGGCAGCCGCCGAGATCCGCACCGCCCGGGAACGGGTTCGCCAGGTTGTTGTACCGGACCGGGTGGCTCATCCAGCCATTGAGCTGGTCCAGCGGATGGGGATCGATTCGCTGCGGGCCGAGATCACCTGGTTCGAGTCGGCGCGCGCCTATGCGGCCGCGGATGGACGCGAGGAAGTGAAAGCGGACGACCTGGCCGAAGTCGCGCCGATGGCCCTGCGCCTGCGGCGCTCACATTTCATGAATGAATTCTTCAAGGGACAGATCGGCGAAGAGAAGGAGCTCTCCTCGCTCCTGGGCACTCTCAACCACAAGCCCAAACCTGCCAAAAAAACGTCCAGGAAAAAATGAGCGAACATAACATCCTCAATCCTGCCTACCGCATCGAGACGGCGCGACTGGTCATACGCTGTTATCACCCGGGCGATGCCCATCTGCTGGCCGAATCGATCTCCGAAAGCGTCGAGCATCTCAAACCGTGGATGCCCTGGGCCCACGCCGAGCCTGAATCCATCGAAGCCAGGCTGGAGCACGTCAGGCGGTTTCGCGGCATGTTCGACCTCCAGCAGGATTACGTCTACGGGATCTTCAACAAGGACGAATCGCGTTTACTGGGTGGGACCGGCCTGCACACGCGGCTGGGCCGCGAGCAGCTGGAGATCGGTTACTGGATCCACAAGGACTTTGCCAACCAGGGGCTGGTGACCGAATCGACCGCTGCGCTTGTCAAAGTGGCTTTCGAGCTTATCCACGTTCATCGCGTCGAAATCCATTGCGATCCACGGAACCTTGCATCGGCGTCGATCCCGCGCAAGCTGGGGTTCACCCATGAAGGCACCCTGCGCGCCAAGATGCGCTTCCTGGATCACTGGATCGATTCCATGATCTGGGGCCTGGTTGAGGACGAATATCCTGCCAGTCCGTCCTGCAAGGCAGCCATACAGGTCTATGACGCGGCTGGCCGGCAATTGCTATGACCTCCTTTTTCAAAAAGCTTTTTGAAAAACCGATCTACCTGCTGCTGGCCGTCAATATCGTTGCCGGCCTGGTTCTTTTCCACGATTACGGCCTCTCCTGGGATGAGCCTTTGTTCTATGATTACGGCAAAGCGCTGGGCTACGCATATTCCCCCCACGAGTGGCTCAGCGGGCACTTCGACGTCGATAATTCCTACGGAGCAAGCGGCGACGACCATAAGACGCGCGGGCCGGCCTATTTACTCCTGGCGCGCGAGCCGGTCTACCTGCTCGAAGCGGCGGGACTCGACATGGCATCCGCCTGGCACCTGGTCAATTTTCTCTTTTTCCAGATTGGGGTGTATTTTCTGTATCGCCTGTCGAGGCGCTGGATGAAGCCCATCCCCGCCACGCTGGCGGCTGCGTTGTTTGCCTGGCAGCCAATGCTGTGGGGACATGCCTTCATCAATCCGAAGGATCCGCCTTTCCTCAGCTTTTTCCTGGCATCGCTCTGCCTGGGGTTTGAAATGGTGGACAGATTGGCGCAGGAGGAGCGGCCGAGAATTTCCAATGTGATCATGCCGGCTATCTTCCTTGGCATTACGACTTCCATTCGCGTGCTGTGTCCTTGGGCCGTGCTGCTTGTATTTATCTATTTCGCCTTC
>JBLMZU010000299.1:0-9365 GCA_050258995.1 Bacteroidota bacterium | reverse complement strand
GCCGCTAAAGTAGTCGGTTTGCGTCTGGAGATGGATAAATCCTGCGAAGTTTCCACTTTCCGTCTCTGCAATGAAGATGGCGGCGTCAGGTGCCGGCTCTTTCATTACCTGTTCAAGGAAGGACCGGCTGGCCCGATCGATCTCCTCCTTCTGGCGCCATGCAGGCAGCTCAAATTCCGAGAAGCGCTCGACCAGCGAGAGGAGGTGGTCACGATCTGAAGAGTGGAATTTGCGGATCAGAACAGTCATGGCTTTGTATCCATTCCGAGAGTCGCCCAGATCGGCAGGTGATCGCTGGCCCGGGCTCCTGAAAGTCTTCCTGCTGCTTTAACAACAAAACCCTTTGCGAAAATCTGGTCGGTGGACATCTTCATTCCAAATCTGGTAAACGTATGCCCGCTGCCTTTGGATGCTCTTAGGAAACCGGCCTCACCGTAGCGCTTCTCAAGTTTTTCGCCATATCTTTCTGTGAATGAGTTGAAATCGCCGCCGACCATCACAAACCTGGCTTGAGAGCCCCTGTCATGGAGCACCGCGAAACATTGATCCTGCTTGAACTTCGGCAAAATGAATACAGGCTCGGTATGAAGGCTATAAGCAACAACATGGACGTCATGGATTTTGATGATCGCCCGGGCCGCCACCCGCTTCATGCGGTCTGACAGACTGATATGAGGCAGGATGATCTTCTGCGATTCGACGATCGGCCACCTCGACAGAACGGCATTCCCAAAGTTCCTGCGATATTTCGGCTCGATCGCCGCCGGGAAATAGACGTAATCCATCCGGAGCTCGCGAGCCATCCTTTCAGCACCCACTTCCTCCATCTCCTGCAGGAGGAGGATGTCCAGCATTCTTTGTGATTGAAACTCCTTTATTTCAATGAGCGCCTGGCCGATATTCCTGCCATACGAAATATTATAGGAGAGAATCGTCAGGTCTTCCGGAGCTGTTTCACCTTCGGTCGCAAAACTGCCAGCGAAGAATGGGGTATTTGGGTCCAGGTAGTTTTGCGCCGCATAAAAATACTGGAAGACGGCCAGCAGCACGATCGCACCCAGGAGAGCAAGTACCCCATACACGTTTCTTCTCCGGCTTCTACCGTTGTCCTGTCACGGTTTGGATCAGATCCGCAAGGGAAACGCCGGCCAGGGACGGAAGGATCAGATCCGCCGAAGCAAAATTCAACCCCCTTGTCACTGGGTTGGGGACAGCGATGCAAAACAGCCCGGCAGCCTTGGCTGCGGAAACGCCAACCGGGGAATCCTCAAAGGCGAGCGCCTGTTGAAGGGGGACATCCAAAGCCTCCATGACGGCCAGGTATGAATCAGGGTATGGCTTGGGATGAAGAACATCGTCCCGGCATCTGATCTGGTCGATCTGCCCGAGCAGGCTGAGCCTGGAAAGGTGCCCGGTCACCCAGGTGCGCTCGGAGTTCGAAGCAATGCCAACCTTGAGGGATAACGCCTTTGCCTGGGAGATAAGCTCAACGACACCCGGCAGGACCGTTTGTGCCTCGATGAGCTCGAGCTCGCGAGCCGACCGGGACTGTCGAAGCTGGTCTCCGTTGAATGGGATCGAGGAGTGCTCTTCCAGGAGGGCAAAGGCTTCCGGCGGCTCCGATTGGGCAGTGAGGCGCACAGCCCACCAGGCATGGTCCATGGGAACACCCTGGGCTTCGCAGACTTCCTGCCACGAGCGATAAAGCGGTGTTTCCGTATCCAGGATGAGACCGTCGAAGTCAAGGATGATCGCTTGCAAGGAACTGTGATCCTTCCATCGTGTATGCAAGCTGGCTCAGCCTGCAGGATGTCGAAGATTTTCCGCCGAATCCAATCGCTTTCTCGAAAATTATAACCCCCGGACATCCCCATTGCACGGCATGAATTGTCTACCTACCGCTTGTCTCACGCATGTTGCTCCATGCGTATCTTGATTCTGATGCACAGGCTGAAATTCAAACAAAAAAGCAAAGTAAATTCGTGGAAGGCGGCACTGTGTAAATACAACAGGACCGGCAGTCGCCGGTCCCTATACCCATTGGGTTTCTCCATTAAAAGATCCCTCTGATGAACAATAGAAAACCCACGATCGCCAGCGGAATGCCGACGATGGCGCCGATGATCGTCAGGCTGACCAGCACGCCAACGAGCATGAGAACAATGCCCAGGATCATGGCCAGCAATCGTCCCGTCATCTCGACGATGGTTGCGATCAATTTCCAGATCGCCACAAAGGGCCATAAATACCAGGGCGTATGATGCTTTGCTTGCGTTGTCATTTTTACCTCCAGGAGCCTTTTCTTTTGGTGAAAGCCTTATGAATTCATATACGACTTTGAAACGGAAAAGTCGCAGGGAGACTTAACTCGCCATGTTATAATGCCGAACATGTCGACAAGTAACGAAAACATCAATGAATCCGAACCCGAGGCCGGGCTTGAGGAACAACCGCTTGAAGTCCAGCCTCAGGACAATGAAAACACCGTCACGTTCAAGCGCAGCCATTTCTATGCCGTGCTGACCGTGCTCGCCTTTGCGGTCGGGGTGCTGCTTGGATACGTGGTCTGGGGCTACCAGCCAAATGGGAGCCAGACGCAAACCGCCCAGGCGGTCAACCAGCCTGCAGGACCGACGGAAGCAGCGGCGCAGGCTACCGGGGAGCCCAAGTTTGTCCGCTATAACATCCCGACGGACGGATTCCCAACCCTGGGCCCCGCGGACGCGCCGATCACGATCGTGGAGTTCAGCGATTACCAGTGTCCATTCTGCCGCCGCTGGCACCAGGAAGTCTATAAACAGCTGCTGAACGCCTATCCGGGCAAGATCCGGATCGTCTATCGCAGTCTGCCGTTGACCTCTATCCACCCGGATGCCCAGGCGGCGGCCGAAGCCGCCATGTGCGCCGGGGAACAGGATGCCTACTGGAACTACCATGACAAGCTCTTCAGCAGTGACAGCCTGGATACGCAGACCTTCGTCCAGTACGCGCAGGATCTGAGTTTGAATGTCGAACAATTCAAGTCCTGCATTACCGAGCAGAAATACAAGGATGCCATTCAGGCGGATAGCAAATTCGCGATTGACCTGGGAGTTCGCTCGACCCCGACGTTCTTCATCAACGGGCTTGCGCTTGTGGGGGCACAGCCGCTGGACGTCTTCAAACAGGTGATCGACAAGGAACTGGCCGGGGAAATTCCGCAGCAGCAATAAAAAATGAGCGGCCAGAAAGTGGTCGCTCTCATTTTCTGGAGGTTTGATGAAAAAATTCGTCGCGGTGGCTGGCAACATCGGTGTCGGAAAATCCACGCTGGTCGAACGCCTCAGCACCCGTTTGGGATGGGAGCCGTTCTACGAGCCGGTCACCGAGAACCCCTATCTGGCAGATTTCTACAAGGATATGGATGCCTGGTCGTTCCATTCGCAGATCTTTTTCCTTTCCCACCGCCTGCAGTCACACTACAACCTGTCACAACACCTGAATTCCGTGGTGCAGGATCGCAGCGTCTACGAGGATGCCGAGATCTTTGCCCAGAATTTGTATCTGCAGGGACACATCCAGCCGCGGGAATTCCAGACCTACCGGGATCTGTACGAGACCACCCTGCGATTCCTCCCGCCACCGGACCTGGTGATCTATCTGCGGGCTTCGGTCTCCACCCTGATGAACCGTATCTCGCACCGCGGCCGTTCCTATGAGCAGACCATCACAGCTGATTACCTGGAGGGACTCAATTCCTTGTATGAGGCCTGGATCGATAATTTCACGCTGTGCCCGATCCTGGCCGTCCCGGCCGACGACCTGGACTTTGTTTCCCATCCGGGTCACCTGCGCCTGATCACACAGAAGGTGGAGGACAAGCTGCGGGGCAAGGAGGAGGTCGTCTTCGAGGAGGAGGAAGTGGCGAGAGCCTCACAGGATTAAATACGATCCCTTGATCGACGAGTCGAAGCGGAATGCGCTCCTGTGCACTCCGCTTTTTTATTGAATTTGTAAAAATGGATTTGTTATCTACAGAGGCGGCGGATCAATTTGATCAGCCCAAAGAGGATCGCGCCGAGAACAAGCAGAACGATTGCAACGACAGCCACCAGATTAAGATTGATCTGCGTTTTGCTCGGGTTGGGCTGCACTTCGATGGCCAGGAAACCCGTCCTCTCGATGGAGGAGCCGTCGGGCGCCAGGGCAGTCACGACGATATCGACGCCATGCGTGCCCGTTTCATTCGGCGTCCAGGTGACCGATACATGCTGACCGCTGGGGAAATCAAGCGTTTCGATCTTTCCATCCGGATGGGTGATGACCGCCTGGGCCTGCTGGATCTGCAGCGGCTGGCCGTTCAAGGACACCTGCGCGTCGAGCTGGACCGGCTGCTTTAACTGTGGCACGAGGCTGCTCGAGCCTGCCTGGAGTTTTGCGCCGCCCGCGAAATAGACGGAAATGGCAAAGTCTGTTCCATTGACAGGTGTGGAATCCGTTGCCTGCACGGTGACCTTCCAGGGGCCGGGCTTTGGCTGGTCAAATCCATAGCCGAGATAGACCATGGAGGAGGGGTCGTCCACTTTGAGGAAGCTATTCTTCTCCGGGTTGAGCTCGATGATGTTGCCGCTCGCGCCGCGTACGATCGTATCCACAGACCGGGAGGCATCGTACAGCGCGAATGAGGCAACCGCCACATCCGGCTCGATGTTGATGGTCAGCTCCGTGGAGCCGCCCGCGTCGACGTGGCCCTTGTACACCCGCGTGAACTCAAGGGGCGACTCGGTTGGTGCCGCGGGAGTCGGGTCCGGCTGGGAAACGAACGAGCCGGCGGGCTTTTGTAGCAAAGGTTTCACGTATTGATTGAACGCCGTCCCGGAAAGTGTCAGCTCGCTGTGGATCACGTCCTCCTTCGAGGATTGCAGGGGAATGGCATTAATGCTCTCGAATGAAACCACCGTGTCATTCGGGACCTCGGTGCAGGGCGATTTGAAGGCATCATTGATGGCCGTGCCGCCCAGGTCGTGGAACTCGATCCCTTTGCGGTGGGTGATCTGCTGGTTGAAGACCCCGCGCATGTAGCTCTCGCGGATCTCAAGGGAGGCGGGCAGATAAAACCCCAGTGCGGCGGGCAGCACCGAACAGTCCGAGCCGCCCATCGGAGAGCCGAGCATGATGAGCTGGGCGACATCCCGGTCCTTCATCACGCGGTCGATGTAGTAGCGAGAGATGATGCCGCCCATACTGTGCACCACCAGGTCCACCATTTCGGCGCCTGTCTTATGCTTCACGCCGCCAATGTATTCCCCGAGGATCTGGGCGTTCTGGGCAAGGGTATTTGTTTGCCCGGCAGGGTTGGTGATGACGCCGGTGTTCAAGAGGCCGGGCACCTGTCCATCGCCGACCGCGAATCCCTGCAGGCCGATCGAAGCCAGAAAACCATCAGGACCAAGATAGTGCTGCCAGGTCTGCCAGTTGGAAATGAACCCATGCACCATGACCACCGGGCGCGGCTTGACGTGGATGGGCGCGGAACTGCCGAGTGGCGGCTGGCCCTGTTCCGATAGGGCGTTCACCATCCGGACGCTTTGTGACACTTCTTCTGGGGTCCAATACCAGCCCAGGCTGGGAAAGGGATCGGTCGTACAGCTTGTTTTTCCGGCAGGCAGTGTGCACGAGCCGAGGACCGCGCTTGCCCCGTCAAGGGTAAAGGAGATATTTTGCGTTGCCTGCACGGGCTGGTAGAGAGTCACCTGGATCCGGACGGTATCCCCATCCGTGATTTGTGTCGTCGCTTTTTCCTGGCGGTTGAGCAAAATGACCTTTGCCGTGCCCGGCTGGGATGCCTGGGAATTTTCATGAGTGGAAAAAATACCGAGCAGGATCAAAAAAATAAAAATCGATTTTCGCATGCCTTCTCTCCCAATGTGGATCGCTTTGGTATGGAAATTATAGCAAATTGGGATTCTTAAAACAATCGCTCCCCGGCTTCAACGCCAGGGAGCGCAAGGGTAAACATCGGGGCTCCATTCCACCGCCATCTACTCTCGACTCTCTATGCTCCGATCCTTACTATTTTCCGGTCACCACCTGGCTGCGGGCGCGCAGCGAGGAGAGTTTCTTCCGCTGATTTTCCAGCACCGACTCATTCCGCTCGATCCGCTCCCGTTCCGTGCGCACGAATCGGGCGTAGGGCGCGATGCCATTGTTCAGGCGTTCCACGGCATTCTTTGATTCGGTGTTGAACGAGTTCGTCAATGTTTCGATCAGCCGGATGCGCAGACTGGTCATCTTCCTCCTGAAATCCTCCTTGGCTTGGTTGCGCTTGTAGGGGATGACGAAGAAACCCACGACCGCCAGCGTCCCTGCGGCCAGGATGCCGGTGATGTCGACACTGGAGGAAACGACTGCGGCGGTGACCAATGTCCCAAGTCCCAGGGCGCCGACTTCCAATGCTGCCGTCTGGGCGACCGCGGTCTCCACCGACTTGGCCAGCTCGCTCGCCTCCTTGTCGCGGTCGTAGCTGCCGACGATTCCCTGGACCGTTTTGCCCATCTTGTCGATCAGCTCGCGGCGGCGCACCTCGCGCGGCTCGATCCCCTCGCCGACGATGTGCTCCGAATGAACCGCCTGGCGCCGCTGCACATAGGTCATGACCCGCTGCCATTCCTGCAGATCCTTCTGCACCAGCCAGTCGATCATGTGCTGGACCTGCTCCTCGATCTGCCTGGGCACATCGGCCAGCACACGCTTCTCGAACTCAGCCCTCACCTTATCGCCGCGGATCAACTGCTGGATGTTGGTCAGGCGCATGGTGGTGTCGAAGAAGTCCAGGCCGCGCTGCTCGAGCTGGTGCAGGATATTCTCGACCTCCGCCAGGCGCGGCTGAAGCTCGTTGCGCAGGTCGCGCTCATATTCCTTGACGGTGGATTCCAGGGAGCCGGCTGTCTGCAGGTCTTCCTTCAGACTCTCGGATTGTATTTGATTTTCCTTTGCAAACTGGGTGATGATGTTATCCGCCACGCCCAATGGATTGTTGAATTTCAGCTGCAGTCGCGTGGTGTCGTCGAGCGTGGATGTGATGTACTGCTCCAGGGACTGCAGCCCGCTTTTGGCCCATAACTGGCTGCGCCTTTCCTCGTCAGATTCAGCAAGGGCCTTCTGTCCCAGGCGGGCGGAGACCGGGAAGAATTCGGGCGTATCTCCTAAGACGGTGGAGGCATGTTTGAGCACGAACGAGCGTATCTCCTCAAGCGCAGCCTCATCTTCGAGAATATCCGCCTTGTTCAAGGCGAAGACCACCTTCTTGCCCCAGGACAGGATCCGCTCGAGAAACTGGCGCTCGCTCTCGGTCAACGGATGATCGGCGGAAGTGGTGAACAGCACCAGGTCGCTGCGGGGCACGAACTCCTCGGTCAGCCGCTCGTGATAGCGAATGACGGCATTCGTGCCCGGCGTATCGACAATGTTCAGCTCCTTGAGCAGGGGCAGCGGATAGGTGTACACTGCGAAATTTTCGTCCATGACCTGCTCGCCCGCCTTTTCACCCCACTTGACCAGGGTCACGCGCGAGGTCGTGGGCGTGGCACCTTCGAGCAGCACCTTCTCGCCAAGCAGCGCATTGACCAGGGCGCTCTTGCCGGCATTGAATTCGCCCACCACCACCATCAGGAACAATTCATCCAATTGCAGGATGGCCTCCTGCAGGGTCGTCAGCGCCTCGCGGGGCACGTCGATTCCCGCCAGCGCAAGCCGAATCTCAGACAGCGCCTCCTTTTCCTCGCGCAAGTATCGAGCCTGATCGTCGGTCAGCATGGATTGGCGCATACACTCTCCTCACGGAATTCCCGTCTCTCCTGAAAACGTTACTATTCTTAACGGTTGGATTTACAATTGTATTACAGAGTGCTGTCTTCGTATTCGCAAAGTGGCATATCTCTTTACCTTTTATCAGAAAGCCTGTAACTCGTATTCGAGCGACTTTTTATGAGGCAGACCGTATGGATCGTCCCTTCGTTTTCATCAATGTTGCAATGACCGCCGATGGAAAGATCGACACCTTCCGGCGCAGCGGGGCGGCGATCTCCTCTGCCCGTGACAAGGAGCGTGTCGATCGCCTGCGGGCCGACTCTGACGCCGTGATGGTGGGCGGTAGGACGCTCCTGGACGAGGATCCGAAGCTGACCGTCAAATCGGAGTTGCTGCGGGCCGAACGGATCCAGCGTGGACGGACGCCCAACCCCATGAAAGTGGCCATTGTGAGCGATGCAAACCTCCGGCCAGAGTCTCGTTTTTTAACGACCGGCCCGGCGAATATTGTAATATTTTCCACCCGCCGGACATCTAAACAGAGCGTTTCCCTGTTGGAATCGCTCGGCGTAAAGGTGTTCCTGGAGGATTCTGAAAAAGTAAATCTGCCCAGGGCAATGGAGACGTTAAAACAAATAGGCGTGGAGCGCCTGATGGTGGAAGGCGGAGCAACCCTCAATTTTGAGCTGCTGCGCCTGGGACTGGTCGATGAAGTTACTGCCTATGTGGCACCGCTGATCTTCGGGGGCGCAGCCGCCCCCACGCTGGCAGGTGGTGCCGGTCTGGAGAGAAATGAAGCCATTCCCATGAAGCTTGCGAGTGCGGAAGCCTGGGAGGATGGCGGGGTTTTACTCAAATATATTCTGGACAACAGTGGATGAGTCTTGCGAAGGGTCTGCACCACCGACCACGATGAAGGATAAATAACCGTTGCAAGGCCGGACCCATGGAGAGGTGAATATGACAACAACCATGCATGAAAAGTTCGATTTTCTTCTGGCGACTGAAGGGGACCATAATTGTGAAGGGCTGGGAAAGGATAGGATCTGCGTCCGGATCGTGGCGATGGCGGAATTGCCCACCCGCTTTGGCGATTTTCACATTGTTGCTTTTGAAAACAATAAGGATGGCAAGGAACATGTCGCCATCACCCGCGGCGATGTGATCGGCGCAGAGAACGTGCCCGTTCGTCTGCATTCCGAATGCCTGACCGGTGATGTAATGGGATCCTATCGCTGTGACTGTCGCGATCAATTGGAGGCCGCTCTCCGGACGATCGGTAAGATGGACAGGGGCATGGTCCTCTACCTGCGCCAGGAGGGACGTGGCATCGGCTTGATCAACAAGATCCGTGCCTACAGCCTGCAGGATGAAGGCCTGGATACCGTCGAGGCGAATCTTGCCCTTGGCTTCCGCGATGATGAACGCGATTATGCAGTGGCAGCCCATATGCTGATGTCGCTCAAGATCCAGTCGATCCAGTTGATGACCAACAACCCGAAAAAGATCGACCAGCTCACCCGGTACGGCATCCAGGTCAATGGGCGCATCCCGCATATCATGCCGCCGAACGAGCA
>JBLMZU010000298.1:0-12005 GCA_050258995.1 Bacteroidota bacterium | reverse complement strand
TCAAGTATTGCAAACCAGTCGGGAAAATAACCTTGGTTTTCGGTGTGTCCTTCCCGTAAATACTCCTCAACCATAATCTCGACCACCACCCCGTTCACGATCAGTGTTGTGTTATAGGACGATCCAGGGTGACCCGCGCTGGTTCTTGGTCCCAGTTCGATGGCACAGCCTACCATCGAAAGAACTTCACTCCGGAGACAATACCGTTGACGTCGGTTTTCGCTGTGCTCGAACACCTATGGCTGTAGCAAAGTCGATTGACAAAAGACAAAAAAAGTGATCCTTCTCGGTACAATTGCGAGTGACCAAACCAGCAAAAAACCGAGGAGGATCGAAATGGAGTATAGCACGATTGGTAAGGGACAAGAGATCAGTGCAGAAGGGGTGGTATACGACAAGGGAGGCATCTATGACCGGCTGCAAAGCCTGACGGATCAGCGGAAGGCAAGAGGCAAGCGGTACAGCCTGACAACCCTATTGATGATTGTGCTGTTGGCAAAATTGAGTGGGGCCGATTCGCCGACCGAGATGGCGGAGTGGGGCGTTTACCATCAGAGTGAAATCGAAGCATTGTTGCGGATCGAGCTAAAACGCATGCCGGAGAGGAGTACCTATCGGCGGATCCTGGCCTACAAGATCTATGAAACAGAGCTGGAACGTTTGGTGGGCGAATACAATCAAGGCGGTGAATGCGGCATAGTCTGTGCCCTGGATGGCAAAGCCTTGTTGGGGATGTCGAAACGAGAGGATGGCACACCGGAATATGCCCTGAGTGTATATGATGTAACAGCCGGAAAAACCATGGCGCAAGTCGAAGTCGGAAACAAAGAAAATGAGATTACCAGGGCACCCGAAGTCATAAAACTGGCAAAAATTGCGAGAAAAGTGGTTACCGGCGACGCCTTACACACACAAAAACGCCTGGCACAAACAATCCTGGACGAACAAGGGGACTATCTCTTTCCGGTGAAGGAAAACCAACCGGCTCTGTATAAAAATATTCAATCCCTGTTTGCTCCAGAGTATCCCAAACCTGGCTTCGGCAAAATCCAAACCGATTTTCTCACCGCCCAAAAGGTGAACAAAGGTCACGGGCGCATCGAAGTTCGCACGATCACTACCAGTGAGATGCTCAATACCTATGCCGCCTGGCCCGGTCTCGCACAGGTCTATCGTTTAGAACGTGAAATTCAATGGTGGCGGCGGGGCGTCTGTTACAAAACTTCTCGGGAAGTTGAATTTGGCATCACCAGCCTGACACGCCAAGAAGCGAGCCCCAAACAACTCTTGGAAATCCGCCGCTCTCATTGGGGCATCGAAACGGGCTCCCATTACCGACGGGATGTGACCCTCAAAGAAGATGCGACCCGCTTCACCATCGGGCAAGGCGCCAGGGTCTTAGCCAACATCCATAATCTCGTCCTGGCTCTGATCCGCCAAATGGGCTTTCTCAATGCTGCCCAGGCTCGACGGTTCTTTGCAGCTCATCTTTCCCATGCCTTTTCCCTCCTCGTTACCCCCTTTTCCTGACTTTGCTACAGCCATGCTCGAACACCGTAAAGCCCTTCCATAAACATCCTCTCTCTGATAGAATACCATTTGCACGCCGAAAGATTTGTTTTGAGAAGAAACCCTCGGCCTCCCCGTCGGGGGTTTTTGTGTGTATAACAACCTGTCGCTGCGAGGCGCGTAAGTTGCAACGAAGCAATCTCCTGGCTCACGTGTAGACTTAATTAAAGAGAAAATCTCACAAAACAAGAGATTGGTGCGCAACAAACGCCCGCAATGACATTTGAAATAGGTGTAACTCATGCTCACTGAACGAAAAGACTTAAGAAATATTGCCATTATCGCCCACGTAGACCACGGCAAGACCACCCTGGTGGATGGGCTGCTGCGCCAGTCACATACCTTCCGTGAAAACCAGCAGGTTGCAGAGCGGGTGATGGATTCCAACGACCTCGAGCGCGAGCGGGGCATTACCATCCTCGCCAAGAATACTGCCATCACGCTCAACGATCCCACCACCGGGCAGCCGATCAAGATCAATATCGTCGACACCCCGGGCCACGCCGATTTTGGCGGTGAAGTGGAACGCGTCATGAACATGGTGGACGGCGTCCTCCTGCTGGTGGATGCGGCCGAAGGGCCCATGCCGCAGACCCGCTTTGTGTTGAAGAAGGCCCTCCAGATGGGGCATAAGGCTGTTGTGGTCATCAACAAGGTCGACCGCAAGGATGCCGAGCCGGAACGTGTCCTCAACGAGACCTTTGACCTGTTCATCGAGCTGGGCGCCAGTGAAGAACAGGCCGATTTCCCGATCGTCTATGCCCAGGCAACGGCCGGCCGGGCTGGTCTTTCACCGGAACTCGGACCTGATCTCCAGCCGTTGTTCGATGTTATCCTGAACAAAATTCCCGCACCCAAAGTGGACCCGGATGGTCCGCTACAGGTCCTGGTGACCATGCTGGGGTATGACGATTATCGCGGCGTGACAGCCATCGGCCGTGTTTTTGCCGGCAAGATCAAAGCGGGGCAGCGCCTTACGAGAATGGCGACAGACGGGCGCATCCTGCCCGAGTCGGCCAAGTATTTGTATACCTTTCAGGGCTTAAACAAGATCGAGATCGAGGAAGCGAGCGCGGGCGATATCATTTCGCTGGCCGGGCTGGAGGGGATTGGCATTGGGGAGACCCTCGCCGACCCTGCAAACCCGATCGCCCTGCCGACCATCAAGGTGGAGGAACCGACCGTCCGCATGACGTTTGGTGTGAATACCTCGCCTTTTGCAGGCAAGGAAGGGAAGTGGGGCACCTCACGCCGCCTGCGCGAGCGCCTGTATGAGGAGCTTCGCACCAATGTTGCCCTGCGGGTGGAGGACACAGAATCGGCGGAGAACTTCCTGGTTTCCGGGCGCGGCGAGCTGCACCTCGGCATCCTGATCGAGACCATGCGGCGCGAAGGCTATGAGTTCCAGGTCTCGCGGCCGGAGGTCATCTTCCACAAGGCGGACGATGGCGCTCTGTTGGAGCCGTATGAGGAAGTGCACATCGAGACCAGCAACGAGACCGTCGGTGTGGTGGTGGAAATGCTTGGCTCCCGGCGCGGCAAGATGATGGACATGCAGGATGCCGGCCAGGGAATGACCCGCATGGTCTACATCGTCCCGACCCGCGGGCTGCTTGGCTTTCGCTATCAGTTCCTGACCTCCACTCGCGGCGCAGGGGTCATGCACACGATCTTCAACGGCTACGATGAAATGGCCGGGCCGATGAGCACCCGTACGACCGGTTCGCTCGTGGCCTGGGAGGCAGGTGAAACAACTGCCTATGCCTTGAAGAATGCCGAGGAGCGCGGTACCCTGTTCCTGGGGCCGGGTGTCTCGGTATACGAAGGCATGGTGGTCGGTGAGAATGCACGCGGCCAGGACATGCCGATCAACGTCTGTAAAAAGAAGCATCTGACCAACATCCGCTCTTCGCGCGGCGACATGGAGATCCGCCTTACACCGCCGAGACAGATGTCCCTGGATGAGGCGGTCGAATACCTGGCCGACGACGAGCTGCTTGAGGTCACGCCCGAGTCGTATCGCATCCGCAAGCGCATCCTCGATACCGAAGAGCGCGGCAAACAGACCAAGAAGGTCAAGGAACAACTGGAAGAAGCATAAGCTTCTGCACAGTAGAAGCGTGCATTTGATAAATAAAAGCCCCGGAACTTTCCCAGGGCTTTTTTGTTGCTTCGTCTGGCTCAACAGGATATCTTTATGAGCGAGGCGTTCACGGCGCCACTCGGACCATACACTTGTAAATAATAGGATACACTCTTGCCGCTTTCCAGCGGGATGGTCTCCGTCCAGGAGGTGGAGTTGGCCGGCAGCTCGGCAACCGCTTCCCCGTCACGGAAGACGCGGTAGCCATCTTCATTGGTAGCGCGGTCCTCCCACTGCATGTTGAAAGTCATATTGCCGCCGCTACAGGAAAAGTCCCATTTTACGGATGGAGCTGCAGGAGGAGGCAGGGTGACTGTGGGCGGAGGAGTCACGGTTGGCACAACCCAGTAACTGCCGCTTGCCTCCGTGTATTCTCCCCACAACCAGCAGGTGCCGGTTTTACTTTCAGGAGATTTCACCAGCCAGAAATTGGTGGGATCATACCGTCCCACGATTTCGAGTTTGACCTTTGCTAGATAGGTGAAGAGAACCTTGTAATCCTGTCCTGGTCCTTCACGGCAGTTGGTCTGCTGGAGCACGGTCAGCATCGGGGTGGAGTAGGTGGGTGTGATCGTAGGCGTGCCTGCGCCGGTTGTCGGGGAGCTGGCTGTGTTTGTTGGAACGGCCGCGTGTGTCGCTGTCACCTGGCTCGTGCTGCCACTCGCAGGCACCGCGCTCAATGTGGCCGCAACAGCCGTGGCAGCCTGCTCATTCACCGTTGAAGGCGTAGCGACAGATGGGAGACTGCATGCAAGCATGGCAAGGATCAGGCTGAGTGCCGCAAAGATCTTTGGCTTTGAACTGATCATGGTATTCCTCATGGAAACTTAGACTCTTTCTGTCAATTTGTTGTTCCCAAATTGGCCCGAAGTTTTTACAGTTCCTGTTGTGATAATTTATTGTATCACCGGTAATTTGTCCAAATCAAAAGCCCACAGCACCAATCATTGAGTGTGGGCTTTCCTTATCGTTATGCCCTGAAACTTATTTGCGGGGTCCGATACTGCCTCAAACCAAATTATCCTGTCATGGAAGTTTACAATTTTTTATGGGCCCGCCCTCCAATGCGAAAGAACTGCAGCCTGCCTTTTTCGTCGCGGAAGAACTCCCCGAGTGCGTCCTTGTATGGCTCATCCAGGCCAATGACCTTATCGCTCTCGTAAAAGGAAAAGCGCATGGGCGGCATCGCGGGGCCAGGCGGTGTACTGGGCATGGGAAAACCGCCGAGGGGGATATGGTGATAGATCAAAAGCTGGTCCTTGACCTTCAAGTCAAAGCATTCCGTGCCGATCTGGTATCGGCCGGCGTATTCCAGCAGATCCTTTGAGGCAACCTCGATTGGCTGGGGAGGCTTCGCCTGAGCGTCGAAGTAAAGCTTCATTACTTTTGAGAATGCTCCGGATGTGAGGATGCCGCCATCATCGCTGTTGGTCAGGATGGCACAGGCAAAATCCTGCTCGGGAATGAAGAAGAAATACGCCTGCTGGCCATTGGTCGCGCCGCCGTGACTGTAGACGGTGATCTCCCCGATTTTACGGATGAACCAGGTGATGCCCATCAGGCCGCGAGCGCCGGCGTCGGCCTGGGGGACTCGCATGGCTTTGAGACTCTTCCCGCTGATGAGGTTTTTCCTGCCCTTGCTCATATGGAAGCGGGTGTATCTGAGGAGGTCTCCGACTGTGCTCACCACTCCGCCCACGCCGTTGCCGGCCCGGCCGATCGCCCAGGGGCGTGCCACCTTCACCTCTCCGTCCACTTTTTGATGGCCCACGACAAAGCGGTGGGTGAACAGGAGATCGCTTGGATAAAAGAATGTCATGTGCAGATCGAGCGGGTCGAGCAGCATCTGTTGCATGGCCTGCTCGTAAGGCTTCTTCGTGACGATCTCAATGATACGAGCAGCGACATTGAACCCGGTATTGTTGTATGACCAGATCGTCCCCAGCCGCTGGATTTGTGGAAGCTTCGCAAGATCCTTTACCATCCTCTGCAGCGCATCATCGCCGTTGCCGAAGTCGTTGAAGTAATCCCCAACCCAGCCGCCCATGTGGGTCAGTAATTGCCGCACGGTAACTTTCCGGGTTACATTCTGATCCTTGACCTTGAAGTCCTTGATATATTTCCTGACCGGCGCGTCGAGATCCACCCGGCCCTGCTCGACGAGCATCATCAGCAGGGTGCCTGTAAAGGTCTTACTGATCGAGCCTGTCTGAAAGAGCGTATCCACTGTGACGGGCAGCGGGTGCTCGATGCTGGTGATACCGAAGCCGGCCGCCTGTTCATTTCCATTGTGGTACATGCCGATGGAAACGCCGGGCACCTGTAGTCGCTTCATTTCTTTGCGTATGAACCTAATGATCGTGCCGAATTTTGGATCTGTGTTGTTGGAGGTTGTTGTGTTCATGAGTTTATTATAAACAAGATTAACCCCATACTTAAGGAATGAACCACAAAGACACGGAGACACTGAGAAAAAAATGAAACGCTCCGTGCCTCACCTGCCCCAGCGGCTTGGTACCGGGGAGGGTGGTGTCTCCGTGGTTAGCGATCTTTGGTGATGAACCTGTAACGTTGAAAAAGAAGAGCCGGACCCATCTCCAGGCCGGCCCTTTCCATATTTGCGGCAGCCAACATAACGAACGATTAAATCCGGGGTAAGTTGTGTTTCATTCACCGCTGCCCTCGAGCCACGTGGACATGTACTCGGGCTTTTCCAATTCCAGTGCATGCGTGGTCAGGCTCAATGGATAGAATGTATCCACCATCACGGCCAGTTCCTTGGTCTCTTTGGCCCCGATGCTGGCTTCGGTCATCCCCGGCTGGGGACCGTGCGGCAGGCCGTAGGGATGCATGCTGATGTCACAGCGGTCGATGCCCTTGCGTGACATGAAGTTGCCCTCGGCATAGTAGATGATCTCATCGGAGTTGACATTCGAGTGGTTGTACGGCGCGGGGATACTGTCGGGATGGTAATCGAAAAGCCGCGGCACGAACGAGCAGACCACGAAATTATGTGCTTCGAAGGTCTGGTGGACTGGCGGCGGCTGGTGGACGCGTCCGGTGATCGGTTCGAAGTCTTCAATGTTGAAAATCCAGGGATAGAGATAACCATCCCAGCCGACGACGTCGAAAGGATGGTAATCGAGAATATGCTTCGACAGGCGGTCGCGCACTTTAATGTGCACTTCGAACTCGCCGCGCTCGGTGTGCGTCTCCAGCTCCTCCGGCACGCGGATATCGCGCTCGCAGTAGGGTGCGTTTTCCAGCAGCTGGCCGAAATGGTTGCGGTAGCGCTTCGGCGGCTCGATCTGGGATGGGTTCTCGATGGTGAAGAAGCGGGCTTCGTTCCCGTCGAGGTGCATCTGCCAGGTGGTCCCAAAGGGGATCACAATGTAATCGCCCTTATGAAAGGGCAGGTTCCCAAACTGGGATTTCAACACACCGCTGCCCTCATGCACCCACCAGGTCTCATAAGCCTGGGCGTTGCGGTAGAAATAATCCATGCTTTTGCTGGGACGCGAAACGCCCAGGATCACATCACGATTTGCGAGAAGAGGAATGCGCGACGAAACGGGATCCGTTCCCAACGGCGCGTCCGCGGTCGCAAAGGCGCGGTGGCGGATCGGGCCAAAGTCCACCGTCTCGGGCAGGCGCGAGCCGAGATCCTCGGTGTGCCTGACCCGCGGCGGCAGAAAGTTGTGATAGAGAATGGATTGGATGGAGGAGAAACCCTCCAGTCCCATCAGCTCTTCACGATACAACTCACCGTTCGGTTTTCGAAACTGCGTATGTCGCTTATGAGGGATATCGCCAAGTTTATGATAAAAGGGCATGCTACCTCCTTAAGGTGTGATCGTAATCGATTGAATTAAACCATCCAGCTGGAAGAGCGAAGGATTGAATGAGTCCTCATACATGGCATCCAGTGCCTTGGTCACAGCGTCATAGTAAGCCTGATCGGGTCCGCCACCTGCTGGAAGGGGTACCCCTCCTGCAGGGACAGGCGACTCCGGTTTTTCATTCTCGGCCAGAATGGAGGAGGTCACCGGCAAAACGGCCACCACATAATACTTCCCATCGCTGGTCAGTCCCTGGAAATGATAGAACAAGTCATGGTTGTTAATCGGCGCAGGATATTGCGCATACTGGGTCAAAAAGCGAACACCGTGCCCGTTCTTGAAATCTATCAATTGCATATGGGATGCCATCTGCTGGGCTGCATTGAAAAAGGGGACAACCGGCATGGCATCTCTGGTCAAGGTCGAGCCGGCGGTAAGATTTTTGATGCGCTGGATCTGATCGGCCGCGGTCGGGTTCACCTTTGCTAGTTCATCGGCCGGATATACAAAGATCTGGGGCTTGACCCTCACCTCCTCGACCTGATAGCCGGTAAGGGTGAATTGTAGATGCTCGGGCGCCAGGCCCCACCATGGGGCAGTATTGGGGTCTGTAACAGCAGGTACAACCTCTGACTGGGCACCCTTCGCCACGCCCAGCGGAAGCGTAAAACGAACATTCTTCAGCGCCACAGCCCCACCGCTCGGGATCGTGCTGACTGCAGTCACGACCGGTGTTTCAAATTTTCCAGGCGCGACTGTTGAGGGAAGATTGCAGGATGCCACAAGGAGAGCCATCACACAGAGGGCTAAAAGAGTTTTTTTCATAGAGATCCTTTCAAGCGTCGAATTCATAATAGACTAGCGCCTAAAGAACCGAACTTCGATTCAAAAGTTACGCGCTAAGAATTGACGCTTGAAGGAGCAATGGTGTTCCGTAAAACTCCGATCCGTTCGATCTCCAGCTCGACCACATCGCCGACATTCAGCCAGGGACCCTGGTTCTTGGTCAGCTCATACAGGCAGCCTGTTCCGACCGTCCCGGAGCCGATCATGTCGCCGGGATTGAGCATCACGGACTGGGAGGCACGGGCGATCATGTCGCCGAACGACCAGTAAATGGTGTTGAAGTTGCCGCGACTTAATTCCTTGCCGTTCACTCTCGCCATCATTTCCAAGTCGTAGATTCCCGGGAGATCGGTTGCCCGGTCTGCCAGCTCGTCCAGCGTCACGAGCACAGGCCCGAACGAGCAGGCAAAGTCCTTGGACTTCACAGGCCCAAAATTCACCCTCATTTCCTGGACCTGCAGGTCACGGGCGGACCAGTCGTTGAAGATGGTAAAGCCAAAGATATGGCCAGGGGCATCCTCGGGCGTGATATTCATGCCGGGCTTGCCGATCACAGCCGCGATCTCGAGCTCATAATCCAGTGCCTGGGTATAAGGCGGGCAGGGGATTTCGTCTTCGTGGCCGTAGTTGTTGTTCGGGTTGGAAAAATAGAAGACCGGGAACTTATACCAGTTCTCCGGCACTTCCTGTCCGCGGTTGCGGTTGGCGGTTTTGACATGAGTCTCGAAGGCGTAGAAGTCCCGCAGGGTCGTGGGCTGGATGGGCGAGTGGAACGTGACCTCGTCGAACGAAAGCGCTTCCTTCGAAGCTCGACCCGCCGCTTTTTCAGCACCCGCGGCGATGACAGCCCGCATGTCGGGATAAGGCAGGGTATGGATCTTATCGTCAATCACGATAGCAGGCTGAGAGGACGCACGCAGGGTGGAGACAGTGGCAAATTTCATTTGGTATTTCCAGTCATTGCGAGAAGGGCGGAGCCCGACGAAGCAATCTCCAAGTTAGCAAAAGGGCTACTTGTTATGAGGAGATTGCTTCGGGCTGTCGCCCTCGCAACCCCGCCGAAAGTAGGCGGGGCAATGACATTATAAGTTTCCGCGCCGTTCCTGTTCCATCTCGATCGATTCGAACAGGGCCTTGAAATTGCCTTTGCCGAAGCCCTGGGCACCGTGGCGCTGGATGACTTCGATGAACATGGTAGGGCGGTCCTGGATCGGCTTGCTGAAGATCTGGAGCAGGTAGCCCTCGTCGTCGCGGTCCACCAGGATGCCCAGGTCATGGATGGCCTTCATATCCTCCTTGATGCTGCCGACCCGGTCGGGGAGCATCTCATAGTAGGTATCGGGCACGCGCAGGAATTCCACGCCGCGCGAGCGGAGCTTGTCCACGGTTTGGAGAATATCTCCGGTGATCATGGCCACATGCTGGGCGCCGGGCGTGAGGTAGTAATCGAGATATTCCTCGATCTGGCTTTTCTTTTTGCCATCGGCGGGCTCGTTGATCGGGAACTTGACCCGCCCGTTGCCGTTCTGCATGACCTTGGACATCAGGGCCGAATATTCGGTGGAGATATCCTTGTCGTCGAAATGCATCAGCTGGCGGAAGCCCATTACCTGGTGATAGAAATTCACCCACTGGTTCATCTTGCCGAGCTGGACATTGCCGACAATGTGATCGATCGCTGCCAGTCCTGTGGACTCGGCTTCATAGTCGATCGGCTTGTATGTGGGTGCAAACACACCCTTGTAATCGTCGCGGTCCACAAAGACGTGCAGGGTCTCGCCATAGGTGAAAATGGCGGAGGTACGGAAGATGCCGTAGCCGTCCTTCTCTTCACGCGGGGTCCAGGCCGACTTGCCGCCGCGCGAGGTCGTTTCCCTCCAGGCCTTTTCGACGTCGTCCACTTCCAGGGCAATGACCTTGACGCCGTCGCCGTGCACCATGTGATGGGCGGCAATATCGTGGGTGGGAGAGTAGGCCGCCGAAACAATAAACCGTGCCTGCCCCGATTGAAGAACATACGAAGCAAAGGCACGGTTGCCGGTCTCCAGCCCGGAATAGGCCACAGGCTTGAACCCGTAGGCCTTCCACCAGTAATACATGGCATGCTTGGCATTGCCTACGTAGAAATGTACATGGTCAATGGATTTGATCTGCAGGAAATCCGCCTCCTCGGTCATGGGGCGGGACGCAGTCTCCGCTGCGGTTTTGGATACAGTCGTAGCCATTCAGCCTCCTTCGGTTGGTCTAGGGGGATTTTACGACAAAGGTGGTCTGAATGCAAATGTATGAAGAATACACTCATCCCGGATTTAATTTGGGATGAAAAGGGGCGATCCATGGATCGCCCCGGTGTTTTTAAGGATAGGATGTCGCCCCGGTGGCGGTTGCCGTCGCCCCAGGGGTGGGTGTGGGAGGGGCCGTCACCACGGGAATACTGCCCAGCGGGCCGGTCGTGTGACCGGTGGTGCCCGAGATCCAGCACTTGGAGCCGCCGGTCAGGACGACCCACCAGGTGCTGTCGGCATTGCGGCCGACCAGCGGGATGAAGGTGCCCTGCACGAAGGAGGCGATCCTCTCATAGTTGGTGCCGGGCCCTGTACGGCAGTTGGCGCCTACATCGGTCACAAAGTAGGTGCCGTTGGGTGTGGCTGTTGCCTGGACGACGGGCGGCGGCAGGGGCGCGGCTGTATTCGTACTGCCAACGGTCGGCGGCGGAAAGGTCGCAAAAAGGGTTACGGTGGGTGACGGCGGGCCGGCCTGTTCGGTCCCCGCCAGCGCTGTGACGGTCATGGCGGCTGCAGTGTAGGCATTGGGTGTCACCGTCTGGTTGGACGGAAGGTTACATCCTGTGGTGCTTAAGATCACGAGCAGGACGGCGATGATGCTGAATCTACTTGCTTTCACTTGCTATGTCTCCTTGTAGGTATAAGTCGAATAATTATATGTCCGAAATGGCGGCCTGGGACAAGCCAATCGTACTGCCTCATGGCTTCGGTTGCGCCTGGTTGCGGAAATGGACCAGGTGGGCTGATTACCACCGGGCCAGGCCAGGCGGCGGAGTTCAGTTTACTTATGAATGAGCGGCGAGCTGATCGTCTATGAATCTTTCCCAGACGGGAAAGTCTTCCGGATTCCACATCTTTTCCATAACGGGAATGGCGTCCGCTTTGTTCCACCCCAGGCGCAGGACGCGGTACAGCATGATGAACGCAGACGCCCGGTAATTGGCCTGGCAATGGACGTGGATCTTCTCCTCCCTGTGCTCGTCCATCGCCTGAAAAAAATCGTCCAAATCTCCCCTGGTTGGATTGCTCCACTCCACGGGGATATGAACATACTTCATTCCGAGCGACTCGACCAGTTTGCCCTCATCCGGCAGAGCCCCCTCGGAGGTCGCCATCGCCAGGTTAATCACCACCCGGACGTTTTCGTCTGCGATGGCCTGCATCTGCCCGGCGGTTGGCATGCCGCTGCTGGATAGCGTGTAGGACAGGAATTGGTAGTTGTAAATATCCTTCATTTGACCTGAACGACCCTCCCGCCGGTCATCGTTTGCAGGTCACTGGTTTTCAGCTCGAAGATCGCATTGGGTGTCCCGGCCGCAGCCC
>JBLMZU010000297.1:0-3963 GCA_050258995.1 Bacteroidota bacterium | reverse complement strand
GGGGGCGTAGGGCGTGTTTCGCTGCTTTCCGGCTACGGGGGGTATGCGCCTGGAATGGAACTGGATGCGATTGCCTCCGTAGTGAGCGGGGGGACGCTGCGGGCTGGAGGCGTGGGGGGGGTGATCGGAACCCTGTTTGGGGTATTGATTAATGGCACGATCGTTTCCATTCTACAGTTCAATGGAACCTTAAGTTCATGGTGGACTCGTATTGGTGTAGGGGTACTCACGCTGATCTTCATCGGTATTCAAAGCGTGTTCTATATGAGGAGAAAGCACTCGTAAATGGTGATTAATACTTACACAATTGTCGTTGCATTGAGACCATGATGTATTTGAAGCCATTTTGCGTTGCCAGGAATTAAGTCGAAAAAAAGAGCCTGTGTAAATGATGCTCTCGATATCAAATGCCAATCGCTGGCAACTTTGCGTGAAATTCACTTGTCTGCCTGGGCGTGGTAATTTAATTTATACTGGGAAAAGTACGCTGGCGAGGCGTGAAACGGTACCTTGGCGTGGGAGGAGAACCGTCTCTTCCCTAAGAGATAGTTTTGGAGCAGGACCTCAAATCATGGGAGACTAACATGAATCAAAGTGATACCCAAAAAGCAATTGAGGGTGGAAAAACCGCCCTCGGCGTCGAGTTTGGCTCGACACGTATCAAGGCAGTATTGATCGGCGAAGACCATCTGCCAATCGCATCTGGAAGTCACGAGTGGGAAAACCGGTATGAGCATGGCGTCTGGACATACCATCTTGAAGATGTTTGGACGGGCTTGCAGGAAAGCTATCGCGCACTCAGCAATGAGGTCAGGAAGAAGTATAACGTCCCGCTCACGACCATTGGAGTTATTGGCTTCAGCGGCATGATGCATGGTTACCTGCCATTCGATAAGGATGGAAACCAGATTGCCTCGTTTCGCACATGGCGAAACACAATGACCGGACAGGCCGTCGCAGAACTTACGGAACTGTTCCAATTCAACATTCCCCAGCGCTGGAGCATCGGGCATCTGTATCAGACGATACTGAACAAGGAACTGCATGTCGGCGACATCAGCTATCTGACCACACTCGTAGGCTATGTCCATTGGAAACTGACAGGTCAAAAGGTGCTGGGCGTGGGCGAAGCATCGGGCATGTTCCCCATCGACAGCACGATCAACAATTACGATCAGCGCATGATCGGGCAGTTCAATGAAAAGCTGCATGCAGAAAAGTTTCCCTGGAAGATCCAGGATATCCTGCCAAAAGTCCTTGTCGCTGGAGATGATGCCGGCGTTCTGACAGAAGAGGGCGCAAGGCTGATCGACCCCACGGGGCAACTGTGCGCAGGGATCCCACTCTGTCCACCCGAAGGCGACGCAGGTACAGGCATGGTGGCCACCAACAGTGTTGCAGAGCGAACCGGCAATGTTTCCGCGGGGACGTCCGTCTTTGCCATGATCGTTTTGGAAAAGGCGCTTTCAAAGGTCTATCCCGAGATCGACATGGTAACGACACCCTCCGGCCGGCCGGTGGCGATGGTCCATAGCAACAACTGCACATCCGACCTGAATGCCTGGGTTGAACTGTTCCACGAATTCACTACGGCGCTGGGGGTGGAGGTCAGTCAGGCCAGGCTGTTTGAGATGTTGTATCAAAAGGGACTCACCGGTGATGCGGATGGCGGCGGACTGCTTGCCTACAATGATCTTTCAGGTGAGCTCATCTCGCATATGGAGGAGGGGCGCCCGCTCTTTGTCCGTACTCCTGAAAGCCGTTTTACGCTGGCAAACTTTATGCGTACGCACCTGTTCTCATCCTTGGGCGCATTGAAGATCGGCATGAATATTCTCTTTGAACAGGAGCAGGTAAAGATCGACCAGCTTCTTGGTCACGGCGGATTCTTCAAGACAAAGGATGTGGGGCAGAAGATCATGGCAGCGGCGATGAATGTTCCCGTTTCCGTGATGGAGACTGCCGGCGAGGGAGGCGCCTGGGGAATTGCACTGCTTGCCTCCCATCGGCTCCACAAGGAAGCAAATGAACCTCTCGAAGACTATCTTTCCAATAAAGTCTTTGCCGGACAGAACGGCACGACCATCGCTCCCGATCCGGTGGATGTCGCGGGTTTTGCAGCATTTATGGCGCGCTATCAAAAGGGCATTGTCATCGAAAGGGCTGCTGTGGATGCGCTGAAGTAGAGGAGTGGAAAACAGATCCGCGAGAATGGAAAATAACTGCTCTTAGGCGAAGTGTCCATTCCCTCATTATCTGATCCCAGGAGATATATATGCTTGAGAAAATCAAAGAAGAATTGGTCGATTTACATCTCGAATTACCAAAGAATAATCTCGTGGCATGGACGGGCGGGAATGTCAGCGCGCGTGACCCTGAGACCGGACTGGTTGTGATCAAGGCTAGTGGAATTCGTTACGAGGAAATGCGCCCGCAGCATATGGTGATCGTCGATCCTGACGGAAAGCTGGTCGAGGGCGATTACAAGCCATCCTCCGATGTTTACAGTCATTTGTATATTTATAGGTATCGTCCCGATGTCGCGGGTGTTGTGCACACTCATTCTGCCTACGCAACTGCATTTGCAGCAGTGAATAAACCGATCCCGGTCGTGTTGACCGCGATTGCAGATGAGTTCGGTGGCCCGATTCCTTGCGGAGGCTTTGCTTTGATTGGGGATGAAGCCATCGGCAAAGTCGTTGTTGAAAGCATTGGTAAATCCCCCGCTGTGCTGCTCAAGAATCATGGTGTATTCACCGTCGGTAAAACTGCAAAGGCGGCTGTCAAAGCTGCCGTGATGACAGAGGACAACGCCAGGACCGTCTGGCTCGCCATGCAAATCGGTACGCCCGATGTAATTCTGCAGGATGACGTGGATAAGCTGCATCAGCGATATACGAACGTTTATGGCCAATAAATAATAATGATCAACCACGACCGGTTTTTACAATGCCTGTCGGGTCCCAAAGGAGATGTATCTATGATTGATTTACAGCAATATGAAGTCTGGTTTGTGACAGGGAGCCAGCATTTATACGGTCCCAAAACATTAGAACAGGTGGCAGCCAACTCCCGCGAAATTACAAAAGCGCTGGGGGAGTCGCCGGAGATCCCGGTACAGGTCATCTTTAAGCCTGTGCTGACCACGCCGGAAGATATTCGTCAGTTGTGCCTGGAGGCCAACTCCGCAAGAAATTGCGTGGGATTGATCACCTGGATGCATACCTTCTCGCCTGCAAAGATGTGGATCGCAGGTCTTAACCTGCTCAAGAAACCCTTCCTGCATTTGCATACCCAGTACAACCGTGAAATTCCCTGGTCGAGCATTGACATGGATTTCATGAACCTGAACCAGGCCGCACATGGTGACCGCGAGTTTGGCTTCATTGGCAGCCGGATGCGGCTGGCTCGCAAGGTGGTGGTTGGCTACTGGCAGGAACAGGAAACCCAGAAAGAGATCGGTGTGTGGGTTCGCGCAGCCTGCGCCTGGGCGGACTGGCAGGGCGCCAAGATTGCCCGCTTTGGTGATAACATGCGGGATGTGGCGGTCACCGAAGGTGACAAGGTCGAGGCGCAGATCCGTCTCGGATACGATGTCTATGGATATGGCGTGGGGGACCTCGTCAAAGCGGTGAACGGTGCGACAGACGACGAAGTCGGGCAGATGGCACAGGCGTATCTGGATGAATATGACGTCGTTCCTGCATTGCAGCCCAAGGGTGAAAGATATTCCTCACTGATCGAAGGCGCCCGTATTGAGGTGGGGCTGCGAAACTTCCTGAGCGCTGGCAACTTTACAGCCTTTACGACCACGTTTGAAGATCTGCATGGACTGGCACAACTGCCTGGCCTGGCCGTGCAGCGATTGATGCGGGATGGCTATGGCTTTGGGGCCGAAGGGGATTGGAAGACATCGGCCCTTGTCCGGGCGATGAAGGTAATGAGCGCTGGGCTGAAGGGTGG